>JAUZPI010000036.1 GCA_030706015.1 Bacillota bacterium | reverse complement strand
GGTAATGTGGGAAAAGCATGGTACGATCAAAGAAAGCTTTTTGAAGAATTCCCAGGAGCAATACTTGGAACAACAAACTGCTTAATGCCAATAACAACAGGAAACTATGGAGATAGATTCTGGACCTATGGAACAGCAGGACTTCAAGGAGTTAAGAAAATAGAAAACGATGATTTCAGCCCAGTTATTGAAAAAGCATTATCCTTAAAGGTTTCTAATAAAGAATCAGATAAAACAGTTATGACTGGTTTCCACCACAATACAGTTTTAAGCATAGCTCCAGAAATAATAGATGCAGTTAAAGCTGGAAAGATTAAGAGATTCTTTGTAATCGCTGGCTGTGACGCTCCAACTAAGGGAAGAGATTACTACAGAGATTTAGCATTATCCTTACCACCAGAAGCAGTATTACTTACAACTTCCTGCGGTAAATTTAGATTCAATGATGTAGATTATGGAACAGTTCCAGGTACAGATATCCCAAGATACATTGACCTTGGACAATGCAATAACTCAGGATCTGCTGTTAAGATAGCACTTGCACTAGCAGAAGCTTTCGGATGCACAGTAAATGACCTTCCACTTAGCATAGTTCTATCTTGGTTTGAACAAAAGGCTGTAGCAATACTTCTTGGATTATTCAGTCTTGGAGTTAAAAATGTACACGTTGGACCAAGTGCACCTAAATTTATTACTCCAGGAGTATTAAAGGTACTTCAAGATAATTTTAACCTTCAATTAATTAGCGGAGATGCAAAGGCTGACCTTGCAAAATTCATGGGTGAGTAATTGCATAACAGACACTGATTTAGCCCTAAATGCTACTTGTGTAGTATTCATATAATAATATTTCCCCTGCATGATCTTGTGTTAATATTACGCAAGGTCATGTTTTTTTGCTTAAGAAATTCTTATGTTACCTTGTTATTGGATGATATGAAAATTTTATTATTCACTTAAGGAAAATTAATCAATCTGTGATTTTAATCACAGAATTCATATAGGAATTGATGTATAATGAAGCTAATTGATAAAGACTTTAGTAGTAATTAAATATATATTTTAGAGTTGGAGAAATCTTACTAGTATAAGGAGGACATAGTATGGCTTATAAAGCAAATTGGTCTAAAGACCAAAAACTTAATGAGGTGGAAATTATTAAACTTGAGAAGGATGGATTGGATGTAATAGAAACTATAATAGAAAAATATTCAAAGGAAGGTTATGCATCCATCACTCCTGAGGATATGAATAGATTTAAATGGGCAGGGGTTTACGAACA
The DNA here is from genome assembly GCA_030706015.1 of Bacillota bacterium. GTDB lineage: Bacteria > Bacillota > Clostridia > Clostridiales > Clostridiaceae > JAUZPI01. The sequence continues at coordinate 41,757 of JAUZPI010000036.1, read as the reverse complement.
AAAACCTAGGAATGGATATTTCATGATAAGAGTGCGTATTAATTCTGGAATAATGAACTCACAGCAGGCTGATACTTTGGCAGGCATTGCTAGAGATTACGGGCGTGGAATTGCAAATGTTACTACAAGAGGGGCTATACAATTTCACTGGATTCAAGTTGAGAATCTGCCAGATATTTATGAAAGGCTTAAAGCTTGCGGCCTAAGTACTTTTGAAGCCTGCGGTGATTGTCCTAGAACAATAGTGGGAAACCCATTAGCAGGAATTGATAAAGATGAGTTTATGGATACCACTGAAATTGTAGAACAAGTAAACAAGTTCTTCTTAATGAATAAGGATTTTTCTAATTTACCTAGAAAGTTTAAAATATCAATATCTGCTAATATACATAATGCTGCACATGCCCAAATTAATGATCTTGCTTTTACCCCAGCCATAAAGAATGTTGAGGGCAAGGAAATAGTAGGTTTTCATGTATGGGTTGGAGGAGGGCTTTCAGCTAGTCCTCATTTTGCACAAAAACTCGATATTTTTGTAAAACCTGAAGAGGTACTTAAGGTAGCAGAAGGCGTATGTACTATTTTTAGAGATTATGGTTATAGAGAAAAACGTACTCGTGCTCGTATGAAATTTTTAGTAGCAGACTGGGGCATAGAGAAGTTTAAGAATGAATTGTTAAAGCTTATCGGTGAAATGCCTAATGCAGGAGAAGATAAATTATCTTCTTGGAATGCATCCTATTATTTTGGAGTGCACCCTCAAAAACAGAAAGGTAAAAGCTATATTGGAATTAACTTGCCCTTAGGTGAAATCACCTGTGATCAGCTTTTAGAACTTGCAGAAATTTCAGCAGACTATGGAGATGGCAAACTTAGAACAACATTAACTCAAAATTTAATAATTACAGGGGTAGGTAATGAAAATCTCTCTGCGTTGTTAAAAAAGGATATTTTTAATAACCTATCTCCTAATCCAAATCCCTTTGTTGGATATACTGTTTCTTGTACAGGTAAAGAGTACTGTAATTTAGCTATTGTAGAAACAAAAGAACGTGCTAGAAATGTTATTAAATATCTGGAATCGAAAATTGAATTGGATACACCAATTCGTATTCATTTTACTGGCTGCCCTAACTCTTGTGGACAAAAACACATAGCTGATATTAGTCTCCAAGGAGCAATTATAAAGACAGAAAGCGGCAGTGAGGAGGCTTTCACTTTGTGGCTTGGAGGTACGTTAGAGAACAGTGGTAAATTTGCTGAAAATCTTAATCTTCGCGTTAAAGCAGAGGATGTTCATAGAGTTCTTGAAAAGATAATTATTTTCTATAAAGAAAATAGAATTGATAATGAGGGCTTTAACGAATTTGTTACTAGAGCAGGGATAAATTTTTTTAATGCAATTTAGATTTGACATTATTTTAGCGTAATGGTATAATTTTTAGCAGAGTGTGAAAGGTCACACGAAGGGGTACACCACCTTGGGTGTATTTTTTCGTGTGGCCTTTTTTGGTAAAAGCAGAAGGAGTGAATGTTATGAAAAAAGATACATTAATAATCGGTGGACATGAGTTCTCATCAAGATTCATACTAGGATCAGGAAAATATAATTTAGAATTGATTAAGGCAGCTGTAGAATATGCTGGTGCTGAAATGATTACTCTAGCCCTTAGACGTGCCAATACAAATGGAAATGAAAATATTTTAGATTATATTCCAAAGGGAGTAACTTTGCTGCCTAATACATCTGGAGCTAGAAATGCTGAAGAAGCTGTTAGAATTGCAAGACTTGCAAGAGAAATGAGCTGTGGAAGCTTTGTAAAGGTTGAAATCATTCGTGATTCAAAATACCTTCTTCCAGATAATTATGAGACTATTAAAGCTACAGAAATTCTTGCAAAAGAAGGCTTTATAGTAATGCCATATATGCATGCAGATTTAAATGTAGCTCGTGATTTAGTAAATGCAGGAGCAGCTTGCATTATGCCTTTGGCAGCGCCAATTGGTTCTAATAAGGGACTAAGCTCAAAAGATTTTATAAAGATATTAGTAGATGAAATTGACCTTCCTATTATAGTTGATGCAGGGATAGGACGTCCATCTCAAGCCTGCGAAGCTATGGAAATGGGGGTTGCCGCTGTTATGGCTAATACTGCTATTGCAACTGCTGGAGATATCCCAGCTATGGCAGGTGCTTTTAAACAGGCTATTGAAGCTGGACGTGCAGCATATCTTTCAGGCTTAGGCCGTGTACTGGACAAGGGTGCCGCTGCATCTTCACCATTAACAGGATTTTTGGAAGAATAGGAGGTAACAGCTATGAGCGAAGAACGTACAAACCATATGGAATACATGCCGGGCATGGAAGTATTAGAATCGGATGTTATGGATAAAGTTATAAGTGTTATGGAGGATTATGATTATAACCAATATACAGCCTCAGATGTACGAAAAGCTTTAAATCGTGACTCTCGTACAGTAGAGGATTTTGCAGCCTTATTATCCCCAGCTGCAGCACCTTTTTTAGAGGAAATGGCACAGCTTGCACAGCAGGAAACAAGAAAGCATTTTGGTAATTCTGTTTACATGTTTACACCATTATATCTTTCTAATTACTGTGAAAATTACTGCATCTACTGCGGATTTAATTGTCACAATAAAATACGTCGTGCAAAATTAAATGCGGAAGAAATTGAAGAAGAAATGCAGGCTATAGCTAAGACTGGTTTAGAAGAAGTTCTGCTTCTTACAGGTGAAAGCCGTAATATGTCTGATGTAAATTATATAGGTGAGGCATGCAAAATAGCACGTAAATACTTTAAATTAGTAGGCCTTGAAGTATATCCTATGAATTCCGATGAATATGAATATCTCCATGAATGCGGTGCAGATTTTATAACTGTATTCCAGGAAACTTATAATTCTGATAAATATGAGACTCTTCACCTTGAAGGACATAAACGTGTATTTCCATACAGACTTAATGCTCAGGAGAGGGCATTAAAGGGTGGTATGCGCGGTGTTGGTTTTGCAGCTTTACTTGGACTGGATGATTTTCGTAAGGATGCCTTTGCTACTGGAATGCATGCATATCTTCTTCAAAGAAAATATCCACATGCAGAGATAGCATTTTCCTGTCCAAGGCTAAGACCTATTATCAATAATGATAAAATTAATCCAAAGGATGTGCATGAGCCTCAGCTTTTACAGGTAATCACGGCATACAGATTATTTATGCCTTTTGCTAATATAACTATTTCCACAAGGGAATGTGCCAGATTCCGTGATAATGTAATTGGATTGGCAGCTACTAAGATTTCAGCTGGGGTTAGTACTGGAATTGGAAGTCATGGTGAGGATGTAGAAGATAGAGGAGATAATCAGTTTGAAATTTCAGATCCTCGAACAGTAGAGGAAGTGTATGAGGTAATAAAAGCCCGAGGCTTGCAGCCAGTAACCAATGATTATGTTTATCTATAAGAAGCGTTGAGTAAAAGAAACTACAGTGTTATCATATAATTATAACTTATAACATTAAATGATAAGATAAGGTGTGATTATATGACGGCCAATCTTGAATACTATAAAATATTTTATTATGTAGCAAAACTTAAAAGCATCACTCTTGCATCAGAGGAGCTTTTTATATCTCAGCCTGCAGTAAGTCAAGGGGTAAAACAGTTAGAGAGCGCCCTTGGAGATAAATTGTTTTTTAGAACCTCAAAGGGCGTTCAGCTGACTCCAGCAGGAGAAGTTTTATATGATTATGTATCAAAAGGTTATGAATATATAATACTTGGAGAAAGTAAATTTAAGGAGCTGCTTAATCTTGAAACTGGAGAGATACGTATAGGTGCCAGTGATATGACTCTGCAGTTTTACTTGCTTTCATACTTAGAAAAGTTTCATAAATTATATCCAAAGATTAAGGTAAAAGTCACCAACATACCTACACCTGAAACTTTGGAATATTTACAAGCAGGCAAAATTGATTTTGGCGTAGTTAGTGAGCCTGTTAATGAATATAAGGGACTAAGTATAACACCTGTCCTTCAAATACAGGATACTTTTATTGCAAATAACCGGTTTTCTGAATTAAAGGGAAGAGTTGTAGATTTAAATGAACTCCAGCAATATCCCTTTATTTGCTTAGAGAGAAGTACAAGTGCTAGAAAATATTTAGATAAGTTCCTTAAGGAAAATGGAGCTGATCTTAATGTAGAGTTTGAACTTGCCACCAGTGAGTTAATTGTGCAGTTTGCTAAAAGAAATTTAGGTATAGGCTGTGTAGTAAGAAATTTTGCAGAAGGCTTCATTGCAAGTGAAGAGGTTTTTGAAATAAAACTTAAAAATCCTATACCAGGGAGAAGCATATGTATTGTTACTCAAGACAAAATGCCAATTTCTCCGGCAGGTAAAAGACTATTAAATTTATTAAAGATATAAGTATAGATTATAATAGATATAAGTAATATCAATTTTATTTATGTTAACTTCCATGATACTATTGTTTTGTAAGCTATTTACAAACAAATTGTATTATGGAGGTTTTTTATTATGGTTAAGGCTATAGTTGGCGGTAATTGGGGAGATGAAGGAAAGGGAAAAATTACTGATATGCTTGCTGAACAATCTAATATTGTAGTGAGATATCAAGGTGGAGCAAATGCAGGACATACAATAATAAATCAGTATGGAAAATTTGCTTTACATCTTTTACCTTCAGGTGTTTTTAGACAAGAGGTTATAAATGTTATTGCTCAAGGAGTTGCTTTTGATGTAAAAACCTTTTTTAGCGAATTAGACAGCATAATGGAAAAAGGTGTGCCTGCACCAAATATTAAAATATCTGATAGAGCTCAGCTTGTTATGCCATATCATATATTGTTTGATAAATTAGAGGAAGCTAGACTTGGAGCAGATGGTTTTGGTTCAACAAAAACAGGAATAGCGCCATTTTATTCCGACAAGTACTTGAAAACAGGAATACAGGTGTGTGATTTATTTTATGATGAAATATTGAAACAAAAAATTGCTTCAAATTGCGATGTGAAAAATAAACTTTTAAAAAGTCTTTATGGTGACTTTCAGCTTGACGGAGATGTTATTTATAATGAGCTAATAGGTTATAGAGAACGCTTACGACCAATGGTATGTGATACAGCTGTTTTTCTTAATACTGCTATTAAACAGGGGAAAGAAATATTAATGGAAGGGCAGCTTGGTGCATTGAAAGACCCTGACAATGGCATTTATCCATTTACTACATCCTCATCACCTCTTGCCAGCTTTGGAGCTGTAAGTACAGGAATACCACCCTATGAGATAAAAGAAGTCATAACAGTAGTTAAGGCATACTCCTCCTGTGTTGGAGCTGGAGCATTTGTAACTGAGATTTTTGGTGATGAAGCTGACAGGCTGCGCAGCCTGGGTGGTGATTGTGGTGAGTATGGAGCCACCACTGGCAGACCTCGCAGAATGGGCTGGTTTGATGTAGTGGCTGCAAAATACGGCTGTATGCTTCAAGGGACCACTGAAATTGCGTTATCACTTATTGATGTTTTGGGATATCTTGATAAAATTCCAGTGTGTACTGCCTATGAAATTGATGGTGAGCTAATAACCGATTTTCCTGTTACTCCATTGCTCGATAAAGCAAAACCAATTTACACAGTTCTTGATGGGTGGAAATGTGACCTAAAGGGTATAGATAAGTATGAAAAGCTGCCTGTTAATGCAAAAAGATACATTGAATTTATTGAAAAGCAAGTTGGCTATCCAATTAAATTTATTTCAAACGGACCAAAAAGAGAAGATATTATACTAAGATAGTAGTTAAATCACCCCAACTTAGTATATGGTCACATAGAATTAATAGTTTTAGCAATAATATAACTATGTGTCATAATCATATATTTAAAAAGCACTGCACTAAGGAGGGTGATTTCGTGGATGAAATAAAAATACCATTAAATAATTTTGATTTAACAGGCTTTATTGGACGTATTGTAAGCTTTGAAAGTGAACTGGGTACAGGTAATCCAGCTCCTTTAACAGTTATACCTGTTGTGGAGGCTAATGGATCCACTCCTAATCTTTATGAACAGGCAGTTGATAGAATACCACATGATGAATTGGTTAAAGAGGGGAAAACCTTGTATTTCCCCTTCAGCAGCTCAAATACAGGGGATCCAGTTTTGTGTGTTGATGGGAGAAAGCACTATGTACCAAAGTCTGAGGACAGGGAAAGATATGAATCCTCAACTCTTACCATGAGTCCTACGGAGACCGTTGGCTTTCTGGTTAGGGTAAGTGGTAATCAGGTGATAATTCAATTTGCAAAGCAAATTAGTGGTTACAGTGTGACTTCAGCTTCAGTGCAGCCACTGAAACAGGCAGGAGATTTTGAGGATGGAATGAAGGCATTTATTCAAAGCTTTATATCCGGATAAAAAAGAGGATGACTCTAAACCAGAGCCATCCTCTTTTTGTATATTTTAAAGTAATTGTTTAATTCGATAAAGGTATTAAATGTGCTATAGAACATTTTTATATCATTGAGGCAAAAAATAAATCATATACTAAAAATAGCATTATTCAATGATGTGAAATAGTACCAGTAGAGTATTAGGGAGGTTATACTATGGCGTATTGTGGGAACTGTGGTTCTAAAATTGAAGAAGGTGATTTGTTCTGTGAAAATTGTGGGACAAGAGTGACTCAAGCCCCAAATCAAAACAATGAAACAATAGGACAAGATTATCAGCCTGTTAAATCAATAAAGAATACAAGTAATTATGCTGAGATAATTAACATTTTAAAAAATTCAGCATTAAGTCCAGTTACTTGTGGAAAACAATTTGTAGTTAAAGCCGCCAAAAATGAAGTTATCATTATTACCTTAATCCTAACAATTCTTCAAGGTATACTTGGGATTTGGAGAGTTAATGAAATTGTAAGTAATTTGCAAAATATAGTCTTAAATTTCCTTCGAAATTTATCATCACTAACCAGTTTATTTGGACAAGGTTCATCCTCTAGTTTTAGTTCTAGTGACTTAGACAGTATGTATAAAAGTATTGATCAATTTAAATCATTAATTACTATACCTTATGGTAAGATATTTATTCAAAATTGTGCCCTAAACTTAATAGGTATATTTGTACTATTTATCTTAATATATTTGGGAATAAATATATTAACTCAAGTAAGATGTACCCCCTTTATATTATTCAAAGCTGTATTAGTTTCAACTTTGCCAATTTTAATTTGTGAAATTATTTCAATTTTATGTTCATATTTTTCTCTTTACTTAGGAGTAGCTTTTGTCGCTTTAGGTTTTATTATTTCCATTGCCACCCTGACTATTATTGTAAGAGAGTGTTTGCAAATAAAAGAGAATTTATGTGTTTTAATAGTATCTATATCAGCATTGATTAGCTCAATAGTATTAGTAATAGCATTGCACAATTTTATTTCTTCTGATCTATCACAAATAATTACATCAACAATAAACTCATTTAAGAATTCTCTATTTAAATACTAGTTCAGGATTGAGGGTGTTAAAATGAAGTTTTGCAATAAATGCGGGAATACTGTTAAAGAAGATCAACATTTTTGTAATTCCTGCGGTAATGATTTAAGCAAAGTAATTACTAATCAAATTGAAACTAATACTGAAGTTAATGAGGAAATAAAACTTATGGCTATCATACCTGAGGAAAGTATCGGGTATAACTTCAAGTTATCAAAAGCATGTAAAATAGCTTTGGCAGTAGTTGTGACTCTTATATTGATAGTAGTCATCCTTATCCAAGTTGGTAATTCTTTATCTGATCCTAAAAAACTTGTATCGAGATTTGAAAAAGATGTGGCCGCAAATAATGCTTCCGATTTAGTAAGTATACTATATTCAAATGATGCAAGACTTACTATAGATAGTAAAAGCATTACTCCTCTGCTCTTATACTTTAAGACTAATCCTTCATATTTTGAAAAGGTTATTCAGAATTTAAACAGCGATGCACTTAATCCAAAGGATATTAGGAATCTGAATATTTCATCAGGTAACACATTAACGTTAATTACTGTAGGAAAGAAATTTCTAATTTTTCCTGACTATAAAATAAATATTAAACCATCCTTTATTGATATAACGGCTGGAGTTAAAGATACTATCTTTTCAATCAATAATGCTGAGATTGGCAAAAGTGATTCGGATAATTCAATAAAGGAATTTGGACCCTACATTCCGGGAAATTATACAATTTTGGCTAATTATACGGGTAAATATATTACTTTAAATAAACCCTATACTGTAGATCTTGTATCAACTACTAATGGAGCAGCTAAATTAAATGTATTTGACGATGTGAGTTATTTAAATATATCTTCTGATTATCCAGACGCTGAAGTTTTTGTTAATGGTAAAGATGCAAATATAAAAGTTAAAGATGCTAATAAATTTGGACCTGTAGACAGTTCGGTAAAAATATATGCAACATATATGCAAGAAGGAAAAACACTAAAAAGTGAGGAATACACAATTTCTAATTATGATAAGGATATATACCTAAGCTTTCAGTATTCTAAAAATGCTTTGAGTGATACTAAAAGTGCCTTAAATGATCTTCTACAGTATTATACTTCTTACTTTACTTATGCCGTTAATACAAATAATATTTCACTGATTAATCCTTATGTTGCTGCTGGAAGCGATCTATATAAGGAACAACTGTCCTATATACCAAAAACATATAATGCTGGGATAAAAGAAAGCATTATTTCCGCTAATATTACAAATTATAATATTAGTGATGATAATAAATCTGGTAGTATAACGACTTCGGAGGTTTATAATATTACACGCAAAGATGGTAGTTCTTATAATCAAGCTTTTAGCTATATTTATAATTTTAAATATAATGATTCTACTTACAGCTATCAGTTTACAGGTATAAATAAGGCCAATTAAAAAAATATCTGCAGTGAAAGTGATTTTTGCTGCAGATATTTTAATTTTGCAATTAATACTTATTGCATTAGTATCTAAAAAAATAATTAAATAATATCTTCTAGGTCATCATTAATAAAAGGTAATATAATGGTGAAGGTGGATCCTTTACCTAGTTGACTTTCAATTTCTAACTTTCCTTTATGATCTTTTATTATTTGATAACAGGCATTTAAACCAAGCCCTGTACCATTCTTTTTTGTTGAGAAAAAAGGAGTACCTATCTTGTTAATTATCTCTTTTGGAATTCCTGTACCATTGTCAGATATTTTAATGAATATTTCATTAGTATCTTCCTTCAGACCAGTACAAATCTGTAAAACAGGCTTTTCTCTTTCGGTCATTGCTTCTACTGCATTCTTACATATATTTAATATAACTTGTTTAATTTGTGTTCCGTCACATAGAATATATCTTTCGTTATAATTTAAATCCAAGATTAAATCTACTTTTTCCATTAAAGAAGAGGTTTCAAGTATACTTTTTAACGATAAAACTAAATCATTAAATCCGACCTCTAATAGTTCAGTTTCTCGCGGTTTTGATAATTTTAAAAAGTCAGTGATAATTCTATTTACTTCATCGGTACTGGCATTAATTTTTCTTGCATATTGTTTTATTTTTTCATCTCCTGAGTAGAGATCGATTAATTGACTGCTTCCTTTAATTGTAGATAAAAAGTTTCTAGTTTCATGGACAATAGTAGCTCCCATTTGTCCTAATAAGGCTAATTTTTCTTGGTTAATAAGTTTGAGATGATTTTCTTTTTCCTGTGTTATATTTTTAATAATATATATAGTTCCAATACTTTCATTATCTATATTAAGAATGTGATCAAAGTGTTCTCTGATTTCCAGCTTGTTTCCATGAAGTGTTTTTATATATCCATCCCGTGTTTTATCATGCTGGGTGTTTCCTGCCACTTCTTTTATTTCAAAGCTTAAAATATTATAAAATTTATTTTTATTCATTCCAATAATGTCATTGTAGGCTATTCCGAGTAAATCACAAACCTTATTATTACATGCAGTTATGCTGCCATTAGCATCTAAAATCATCATAGGAACCACTATTGCATTTAAAATTGTTTGTGTTTGTAAGTGTAGATTTTTTATCTCCTGTTCCTGTCTTATATCGTTCATCAATACAAGGATACCGTTATTAATCTTACTGGCATTAATAATAACTTTGATTTGTTCCTTGTTACCATTAACATAGGTACTAATGGCTGTAACAGTATTATCTTTACTATTTTTAATTCTATAAGGAATTGTATTCTCTTCCTTATTCTCCGCCTTTGGTAAAATAGATAACAACTCATTATCACTTAATCCAATAAGCTTATCCGCAGGATAACCTAATAACTCTACAAATTTATTATTTACAAAATCTAGATGATTATTATTATCGTAGGTATGTATTGGCATAGGAATCGCATTAAGAATTTCTGAAAGTCGCTCATTACTTTCTCTTAATTTTCCATAAGGATATCTAACCACACTCTCAAATACTGCCTTATAAAGATAGTAATAACCAGAGATCTTTAAATAATGACCTAAAATCAGAGCAAATGAATTTGTATCATTATAAAGTGCAAAACAAGTTTCAGCTGGTATTATCATTGCAACACATAAAAAAAGATAAATAAACCTTATCAGGTATTTTTCTCCTAGGCTATTTTTGAGCTTGTTTAGCGTAAAAACTGCAATAATAATAATTAAAAATTCTGCAAAGACTTTAGTATTAGTAAGCCCTTTGTCGGTATGGAGAATAGGAAGCTTGTTTTCGAAAAAACTTAAAATATAAATAGGTAAACCTATCACAATAAATGTTACGAATATCATAAAATGCTTACTATATTTTTTGCTAAATGGAAAGTAAGAGAATATAAGTAACGTGGTAACTTCCACAAAGCGGGTTACAATACTATACTTCAGTGTAAGGTCTCCTTTAAATCCATCGTTTAATATAAAATAATTGTAATAATGTATATGTGCAAAATCTAAAATAGCTACAGCAAGAAAGCCAAAGCCGAGAATATTATTTATTGAGTTATCAGTTTCCTGCTGATACCAAATAATTAAGAAGGTTGCCACTCCAATAATAATAGTTATAAGTTCTAATACTGAATGTATAAATTCTTTATTATTACTCCAAAATAGTCTGTAAGTAAGAAAAGAAATTAATAAGGAAAATAATAAGGTGCAAATAAACTTTATGAAAACGTTTGTATATAGTTTGTATGTGCTATCGTTCTGTATTTCCTCCATTGTATAACCCCCCAGTAATACCTTGTTTGATTAATTGCCATGATAACATGTTTACACTGTTATCATATACTAAATTATACCATAAGTTGTCATAAAAATGAATATTCTGATTTTATTAGAATTAGATTTAAACATTTTCCATAATAATGGAATAAGATTAAACTATATAAAGGAAAACCAATTTAATCATATTAAAGTGCAAACAATGAAAAAATTTTATGAAGAGCATAAAAAGTTACTTTATGGGGAATTTTTAGTAAAGAGAAAGATTGATATAGAAGGTGGGATTAATCAAATGAGTAGTATTTCACAAAGGATTGAGAGGCTGCCTATTACACCTATGCTCTGGAAAGTGCTTTTTTTAGCAGGAATCGGCTGGATGTTTGATGCCATGGATCAAGGAATGGTGGCTGGTGTTATGGCATCCATCGGAAAGGAGTGGAAACTTACACCAGCAAGTTTAGGTCTACTGGGAAGTGCTTCAGCGGTGGGAATGGCCATTGGCGCAGCAGCTGCGGGTATATATGCAGACAGATGGGGCAGAAGAACAGTGGTTACATTTACCCTTGTACTATATGGATTAGCCAGTGCTGTATCTGGAATGGTGCCAAATTTTAGTTTATTGCTATTACTGCGTTTTATAACGGGATTGGGCTTAGGTGGTGAGTTGCCGGCTGCATCTACTTTGGTCAGTGAATTCTCACCTTCTAAGGTACGGGGGCGTATGGTTGTTTTGTTGGAGAGCTTTTGGGCTTGGGGATGGATTATTGCGTCTTTAATCGCTTATCTTTTAATTCCTGTTTATGGGTGGCGCATTGGATTCTTTTTGGGAGGAATCCCGGCCCTATATGCTGCATATTTAAGAAGAAATATTCCGGAGTCTCCACGATATTTGGAGGAAAAAGGGCAATTCAAAGAAGCTGATGAAATTGTAGCTAAGATGGAACAACAAGCTGGATTAAAGACTGATAAAGCAGCTCTAGCTAACAGACCAGAGGAAAAGAACATGGTCAGTGCCAGACTTTTGGATTTATGGTCTAAGGTTTATCTCAGGCGTACCTTTGTGCTTTGGGTCTTGTGGTTAGGTATTAATTTTGGCTATTATGGATTTGTTTTATGGACTCCAACTCTATTAGTTGGCAAAGGGTTTAGTTTAGTGAGAGGGTTTCAGTTTACACTAATTATGAGCATTGTCCAATTACCTGGATATTATAGTGCAGCCTATTTAATAGAAAAGATTGGTCGCAAGGCAGTTTTAGTTATTTATCTAGCAGGTACCGCTGTATCTGCATACCTGTTTGGTCAGGCACCATCCCAAACTACTGTACTTGTTTATGGCTGCTTACTTTATTTTTTCAGCTTAGGAGCATGGGGAGCAGTGTATGCATATACCCCGGAAGTTTATCCTACCCCAGTGAGAGGAAGCGGAGTCGGCTGGGCAGCAGCAGTTGGACGTATTGGTGCTATTGCTGCTCCTTATATAGTTGGATTGGTTTATGCGACTAAGGGTAAACAGGCTGGTTTTACTTATGTTTTTATAATGCTAACTATAGTGTTTGCAGTGGTAGCTGTGGTGGTTGCTTTGGCAGGGATAGAAACCAAAGGCAGAGTTCTAGAAGAAATCAATGCAAATAAACCATAACAAGTTCAGTGGATAAATTAAAAGAGCTTGCCATAATGGAAAGCTCTTTTAATAAAAAGAAGTGCCTTTGTGTTGAATTATTCTCCTCGAACTATATAATAAAATTATATAGGTGGTTATATTTAAAGTTATGGATATAATTAATGGTGGAGGATGGGTTAATGAGTTTGAATGAACAACAAAGCATATTAGTTAATGAACTAGAAAGGAATATCATATTACTAGCATCAGCAGGTACTGGAAAAACCGATACTCTATCAAAGAGAATTGCTAATATTATTGACAGTGAAAAAGCCAAGCCTTCAGAGATATTATGTATTACATTTACAAATAAGGCTTGCAAGGAAATGAAGGAAAGAATCGAAAAAATTGTAGGACCTTCAGCAAAACAGATTACAATTAAAACCTTTCATGGATTTTGTTTTGACATAATTAAATTAGAGGCTAAGAAGAGAACGGACATTTTCACTGATTTTACGATTTTTGATGAAGATGATTGCAAAGAAATAATAAAGTACTGTAATTACTATGACTTTCCATCATCTGCCCTGCAGCAGTTCATTGATAATGTAAAGTTAACCAGAATTCAAAACAATATTTATAGCGATGATATCTCAGAAGATTACAGAAAAGCTGTTATATATATATTTGAGAAAAACCAGGACAAGATTAATCAGATATGCACAGAAAGAGGAAATATAAATCTTGGCATGAAAGATTTTTTTAACAAGATGGGGCATGTCTTGGTAAATACCTATAATTCCTTGCTTTATAACAATCATGGTTTAGATTTTACAGATTTGATAGTTAAGACAAAGGAATTATTTAATAACCCATCAGTAGTAGAAGCCTTAAGAAGAAAATACAAATATATAAACATAGATGAAGTACAAGATACCAGTAATTTAGAATATTCAATAATAGAGAAGCTGTTTAAGGAAAACAATGTTTTAATTTGCGGAGATATTTTCCAGACTATTTATCAATGGAGAGGCTCTGAACCCAGTAAAATATTCGAAAGTTTTAAAAAGAACTACAACCCAAGAGAAATAGTATTTTCAATTAATTATAGAGCAACCAGTAATTTAACAGAGGCATCTTTAAAATATCTTCACAATGCATTTCCAGTAGAAATGAAAGACTTATACAAGGATGGTATCGCAGCTAAGTCTAGGGAGAATGGAGAAAAGATTACGCTTACGATATCAGAAAATCTAAGAGAAGAAGCTAGGTTTATATTTAACGAGATAAAAGCTTTATCTGAGAAAAATATTGATATATCTAAAATGTGTATACTTACAAGAGATAACCGCTACAATATAAGATTAAGTGAGGAACTAAAAAGCATAATAAACTTGGATGCGGTTAATTTTGAGTTTATTTTAGTGGATCAATATAAATTTTTTAGAAGACAGGAAATAAAGGATATAATAGCATTTTTAAAACTTATTGGTAATAGATACGATTCTATTAGTTTAAAGAGAATTGTAAAGAGACTTCCTACTGGAGTGGGAGACAGGACTTTTGATGCTATTGAATCTGATGAATACAAAAAATTAGGAATAGTTTTATCTGACTTTATTGATACGAACGTACTTAAGTATGGTGAGAAGTTTTCTTTGCTTATAAATGAGTTTAAAAAGGACAATGTGATAATATTTGATGTAGAAAGTACAGGTGTAGATGTAACAGAAGATGAAATAATTCAAATAGCAGCAATTAAGGTAAACAAAAATGGACAGATAATCGAAAAATTTGAGAGATTCTTAAAGAATAATAAATCTGTTGAGTCTTCTGAGCATGTACATGGCTTTAGTGATGAATTTTTAAGAGAGAAGGGTGAAGATAAACGGGTTGTCTTAAAAGAATTTGTTGATTTTTCAAGTGGAGCAGTTATTGTGGGACATAACGTTCAATATGATATAAATATACTAAGCAGTGAATTGGAAAGAGCAAACTTAGGAAAACCAAAATTCAAGGCTTTTTACGATACTTTAGATATTTATAGAAGGTTTTATCCTAATATGGTTAACCATAAACTTGAAACACTATGCCGCTATTTTGTAACTAATAATAAACCAAGTCACAATGCGATGGACGATATTCTGGCCACTAATGATCTACTAATAAGAGCTCTTAATGAAGATATTATACCTGCCTCTATGGAAAGAATAGCTTATATGTCAAAGCATTTAAAGTCTTTTTCTTTTATAGCTGAAAAATTAAATAAGCTTTTTCAGGAAGCAGAGGAAATTAGACCTTGTGATATTGTAGGTAAGATTATAAACGACTTTAGCTTAAAAACTCTATACATTGGAGATGAGGGGAAAGAAAAAATTGAAAGACTGAGGGATTTTTATGTGCTGCTTAAAGAGTTAGACGATAAGAGCAAAAATAATAGAGATTCTCTTTTAGATATTATTAAGATTGCATCTCTTTCCAATGGTGAATTGGAGTCACTTATTATTAATAGAACGAAGAAGCCTAGAATACCAATAATTACAGTACATCAGGCAAAGGGTTTGGAATTTGAAACAGTATTTATTTCTGGTGTGCAGCAGAATACATTTCCATCCTATATGTCAGTAAAAACAAATAATATTGATGAGGAGAAAAGAACCTTTTATGTTGCTATAACCAGAGCTAAAAAACGTCTTTATATAACCTGCAATACTGACGGGGGATATAATAGAAAGACACAAAAGAGCAGCTTTATAGATTTATTACCGCAAAGCTATATAAATAATAAATAATAAGTTGGTTAAAAAAAAATCCATCCATTTTCGGGTGGATTTTTCTTTATATCATTATAAACTTACAAATTGATGAATAAATTATTAATATAGCACAAAATTGTTTGTTGTTACCAATAATAGTATAAAGAATTACAAATGTTACAGTTAGTTTTTTGATATTGTTTTGTTAAGAAATGGAGGTGTCTTATGAGAGGAATAGACATATTTTCAGGACAGGGGAAAGTTGATTTCGCAAAAGTTAAAGCAGATGGCATTGAGGTTGTTTACATTAAAGCTACAGAGGGAGTAACCTATACAGATCCAACAGTGAAAAGCTATTATATGAATGCAAAAGCAGCGGGGCTTAAAGTTGGATTTTATCATTTTTTGAGAGCTAACAATCCAATAGCTGAGGCACAGCATTTTTTAGATGTAACAAATGGAATGCAGGTTGATTGCAAATATGCTATTGATGTAGAGGTTACCTTAAATCAAAGCGAGGCTAAGATTAGCGCTAATGTAAGGCAATTTGCGGATTATCTTATTAGCAAGGGTAAAGAAGTATGTCTGTACACATATTTAAGCTTTTACAGAGATAATTTGAATGATTCTGTAAAGGATCTCCCTTTGTGGATTGCTGAATATGGAGTAAATTCACCACGAATTGCTGTACCATATGTAGGATTTCAGTATTCAGATACTGGAAGTGTATCAGGAATAAGCGGAAATGTTGATTTAGATTTGTTTTCTTATGGTATTTTTATTGGAAATAACAGTTCTACTTCACCATCTGCTCCGGTAATGGCAAATAATGACAGCGATACTATTAAAAATATACAAAAGCAGTTAAATTTGATACTAAAGAAGAATTTAGCTGTAGATGGTATGGAGGGACAAAAAACAGATTCTGCTATAAGAGATTTTCAACGTATTATGGGGCTTAAGCCAGATGGAATAGTGGGACCAAATACAAGCGCAGCAATAAATGAGATTCTTGATAGACCAGCGGATGGAGTGAATTATCCGCACTATGAATATGCCACTAGGTATATTCAATATAGGGTTGGTGCACCTATAGATGGAATATACGGTAACCTGACTAAGGCAAAGGTACAAAATTGGCAGGCTGCAAATGGGCTTACTCCGGATGGTATAGTGGGATCTTTAACTTGGAGTAAGTTGTTAGGAGAATAAAATTCATTTTTATTAATTTATGGAGGTAATAATATGAATCAAGTGGTCATTAATGAAATTGTTATTCCAGTTTTAGTGACTATAATAGGCATAATATTAGAAATTGGAAGGAGACAGCTAAGGAACTACTTAGGTGTCAGAACAGAGCTTTTAGATAAACAAAAACAGGCCTTGCAGCAAAGCATGGATATTGAAAGATACAATAAAGATAAACAATTTATTAAAGATACTGTAATGACAATTGAGCAGTTAGGTAAAGAACTGGATTGGGAAGGAAGTTTAAAACATAGCAAGGTTCTTGATTTAGTAGATGGTAAGACCAGATTAAAGGACGAAGAAATTTACAATATTATTAAGGCTGCAGTAGCAGAAATAAATATGCATAGTAAAATTACTGTAACTCAAAATGCCCAGAAAACTAGTGAATAAAAACAAAAATAACCCTAGAAAAAATTAACTAGGGTTATTTTTGTTTTTAATTCCAAGAAAAGTTGTTCCAGTAATAGGAATATTAATAAAGGCCGATGGTTATTACAAATGGCTGATTACTCATAAGAATAAAGAACATATAAAGTGGAATAGTATCCTCCTTTATATAAATGTTATTAAAATTGGTTGACATGGAAGCTAATAATATATATAATTATACCAACAATATGTTTATAACAAATAGTTAGAAACAAATAATTAGTAATGGAGGTTTTCAGTATGAGTATATTAGATTGGTTTGGACTTATAACTGGTGTGCTATGCGTTTACTTAATTGTAAGAGAAAATGATTGGAATTGGTTAATTGGCATTATAAATTCAGTTATTTTATTATTTGTATTTTTAAAGGGGAATTTATATGCACAGGTGGGACTGCAAGCTTTATATGTAATTGAGGGGTTTTTTGGATGGTATAAATGGGTGCAGAGGGATAAGGTTACAAAGGAGAAGATAGTAAAAATAAAGAAAATTAGTATTAATAATATTATCATTTTTATAATGATAGAGTTCCTAGGTTTAGTGATACTATATTTAGTATTTAAAAACACAAGTGATGCTGCACCTTTTCTCGATAGCTTAATAACAGTGTCCAGTATAGTTGCTGAATTAATGTTGTGTTGGAAGCTTTATGAAAGTTGGTTGGTTTATTTAGTAACTGATTTTGTATCCATTGGTTTATTAATTTCACAGGGAATGTATATAACAATGGGGACTTACATTGCATTATCTGTATTATGTGTGATGGGATTATATCAATGGTATAAATCTTTAGTCAAGAAAGGGGAAGCAGCATGCGTACAGGATTAATAATAGGGAAATTCATGCCTTTAACTAAAGGGCATATAGGACTAATTGATTTTGGACTTAAAAATTGCGAAAAGCTTATTGTTGCGGTGTGTTCTTTAAAAAGTGAACCTATTGATGGCGAATTACGATTTAATTGGGTGAAGAAGCACTATTCCAATAATCCAAAGGTACAAGTTGAGCATATTACTAGAGAAGATATGCCTAATTCTTCGGAATCAGATAGATATGTATCCAAGGTATGGGCTCAGTATGTTAAAGAATTATTTCCAGATGTTAATATTGTTTTTGCATCTGAGAAATATGGAGAATACGTAGCGGAGTATATGAATGCAGATTATAAATTATTTGATGTTGAGAGGAAAACCATACCCATATCTGCAACGTTAGTAAGGCAGAATCCTTTTAAATATTGGAGCTTTATTCCTGAGGTAGTTAAACCTTATTATGTTAAAAGCGTATGCATATATGGACCTGACTCCTGCGGCAAAAGCACTCTGACTATGGATTTAGCCAAACATTATAAAACCACTTTTGTGCCTGAATTGGCAAGAAGTATGTTTGAATGGGCAGATTTAGCTATAGACAATTTAAATATAAACCATCTGGAGCAATTTGCTAAAATGCAGTATGAAGCTGTTGAAAGTATGAAAAGTTTTGCAGACAAAATTTTAATTTGTGACAGTGATAATATCACCACTCAGATATACTCAGAGGTTTATTGTGGATCAGTCACTGACGAAATTAAAAAATACGAATTAAGTTATGATTTATTCTTGTTTTTAGATATAAATACTCCATATGTTGAAGAAGGACAGCGTAATTTAGGAAATAGAAGAGTTGAGATGAGAAAAAGGTTTATGAAGGAGCTGGATGATAGAGGCATTATGTATACAATTATTAGTGGTACTTGGGAAGAAAGATTTTGTAAGGCTGTAAAGGCAATCGATAAATTATTTTAATATTTTTTGGTAAGGTGTGGTATTATTATGAAGGGAGCATGTAAAAAAAACAGGGAGCGGAGGGGTTCTGATGAGAGACAAGAGGTATTCTGAATTAGTACATATATTGGGCAAGAAAATAGAGCTAGAAAGCTCAAATGGGGTAGATGTAATAGTAAAACAAATACCAGACTTAGATGAAAAGGGTGTCTTAGATCCAAGGGTTAAAGAAATTATTACCAATCCTAAAGAGGAAATGCAAAATAAGAGCAGCGGTTTTATTTACAATGGCATTCCTGTTGGTGATATGAGGGCTGGTATGGGATGGGATAATATAGATATAGCTCCTAGAGGAATAAGTACTAAGTATAAGAAGATAAAAGGAAAAAATAGAATGATTAATGTTAGAATATATACGCCAAGGGATGCTGAAAACAAATTACCCTGTATGATATTCTTTCACGGAGGCGGATTTTTTGGAGGAAGCTTAGATGTAGTAGAAAATCCCTGCAAGGCTATAGCCAATAAAGCCAAAGCTGTAGTTATATCTGTTGATTATGCATTGGCACCTGAAAGTAAGTTTCCGAAGGGCTTTGAAGATTGCTTTGATATAGTTGAATGGGCATATAGCAATCCAGAGGAGATAAATATAGATAAAGACAAAATATGTGTTTCAGGGGACAGCGCTGGAGGAAATCTATCTATAGCCTGCTCCATTAAAGATAGAGAATTAAAAACAAATATGATTAAATATCAAGCACTTCTATACCCAGTGGTAATATTTGCTGAAGAGGGAGTAGAGGGATATAAATGGGATATTAATCAGTACGAAGTAAATAAGGATGAGCATATAATAACTGCTTGCATTAATGGATTAAGGAACACCAAGGATATACTTTATCTATATTTAGAAGAGGGAGAAAACTTGGAAAATCCTTATTTATCACCATTATTTTTAAAAGACTTTAGCAATTTACCTAAGACATTAATTGTAACTGCAGAGTATGATTTTTTAAGAATACAGGGAGAAGTATTTGGTAAAAAATTGACTGAGGCTGGTGTAGATACAAGGATTATAAGATATAGAGGTATGGATCACGCCTTTATTGATAAATGCGGAATCTATCCTCAAGCAGAAGATTGTTTCAATGAAATAGCTAAGGATATTATAAGCTTATAAATGACTTAAATAGTGCTGCCTTTACCCAAATGGCGGTACTTTTTTTATTTCTGTTAACGTCAAACATCCTTCGATATTATGGGAGTGAGTTTTTTATGTGAATGTCGATATTTAAGGATATAGTTACATAAAATGGTTTATTAGTGTTAATCATTATGTTATAATTTTAAATACAATTTAAGTAACGCATTATAAATATGCGAAATATTTATTTTTTTATTATGTAATACTAATGAAAAGAGGGATATGATTTGAAGTTAATGGAAGAACTTAAGGTATCATACAAGAAACTTAAGTCTAGCATTTATTTTGATAAAACATGCTCAATAGTAAAAGATAAAATAGTAGATTTTGAAGTTAATAATTTAGAAAAGGCATTGATTGATATTGAGCAAGCGTTAAAAGGAGATGGAACTGGTTGGAACAGATTTATTGAAGGGATTATAAAAAAGATTGAAGTTTATTCATTTCCTAAAAAGGTAGCGTTATCTAACGATAACACTGATAAAAAAAATAGAATTATAATAAATAGGCTGTCAAAAGATACCAAGGTAACTATTGAGGGAAAGGATCAAATCCAATACTTTATTGATTTGCCAGTAGAAGGGCATTTGCTTAGTGTTCTATGGATATTGCGACTTGGAAAGCATATAGATAGTATGGTATGTGAACATTCATATGGAAATAGGATACAAGAAAGTGAAAAGAAAACAATAACTCATTCACCATATTTATTTAAGCCGTATTTTAGTGAATATGAGAGTTGGAGGGATAAGGGGTTAAAGTTAGCTGAGGAGTGTTATGAAAATAAAAAAGATTGCGTTATAATAATGTTAGATATAAAAAGATTCTATTATTCTGTAAACTTCTCACAAGATATATTTGATGAATTACTGAAAATGTGTGAGAATGAAATTGTTGTTGATAATGAAACTAAAATGATAAACAAAAGGTTAAATGATTTTATTTATCAAGTAATAAAAGAATACAGTTTAGTTATGAAAGGAATGCTTGAAAAAGATCAGGTGATTTTACCTTTAGGATTTATGCCATCATCAATATTGGCAAATTGGTACTTGGATGAATTTGATAAAAATATTATAAATAGAGTTAACCCTAGTTATTATGGTAGATACGTTGATGACATAATAATAGTAGATAAAGTTGAAAAAAATAGTGAAATGTATGAAATTCTTAATTGTGAAAAGGTTGATTTTAATAAACTTATAGATAAGTATTTCATTGAATGTAAGCCGGCGATATTTCATAGACATAATAATGTAAGCATGGTTAAAATAAAGAAGTTAAAAAGGGTTATACCTAAATTATTTATTTATAGAAGAGTAAAGTGTTTAAGAAATAAAAATATTCGCAATGATGTTTATAAAATAAAATTTACAGATAAATTCCATGATAACATAGGAAGTTTAACAATACAAGAAGAAAAGATAAAACTCCTGTATTTGAGAAATGAGGGAACAAAGACACTACTAGATAAATTTAAATCGGAAATCAGAAAAAATTCAAGTGAATTTAGATTATTACCTGAAGATAACGATCTTTTTCTAAATGGTTATAGTGATATTTATAAGCTTAACAGAGATGATTCATTAAATAAACTGAGGAGCATAGAAGATTCTAAAATAGATAAATACGAACTTTCAAAGTTTATTGGTAAACAACTTACTATAGGAAATTTAATTGACGATAGCAGCGAATCAAAATTTTATGAGGATATATCAAAAATATATGATAATGATGTAGTGATTAAAAATTATACTACGTGGGAAGCAACACTTTCATTATGTGTAATTAATTATAGATTAGATAAATTCAAAGAATTATTTAAAATAATTAAGGAATCAATTGAAAAATTAGATGTGAGAAAGGTTGATGAAAGCGAATTAAGAATTAAGTCACTTAAGAATACATTAGCGGAATATCTGAAAGTTTGTGTTACTAGAACTCTTGCTTTAATATGGAGTAAAAAGGTTAAAGAGTTATTAGAAGATTTGTACGAAGATGCCGATATTAGGGATGGTATAAATGAAAAGAGAAAGTTATATTGTCTAACCCGTATGTGTAATAAAGGGCTAATGCCAATACTAATAGATGCTCTTATAAATGACAAAGTTAATGCATTTGATATGAAAATTATAAATGATGAACATTCAGCAGCTACGAAACTTAATCGACTACATGATTGTTTGCAGATATGGAGTAAATTCAGCAAAAGTAAGACCTGTGATCTACCTTTAAGTATACAAGAGTACGAGTATCATCCATATATTGTGACATATCAAGACCTAAACAGATTACATGTATTATGCAGCATAAAAAATGAAGAAGTAGTTAAAGACTATAATGAAAATGATAATTTTAAAAGTTTAAAAAATGAAATTGAGAAAATGTATTTAAAAATAAATTATTGTGATGATTCAGGTTCGAAAGGGTATAAGACCTACTCAAAACGGATCGATCCATTCAATAAAAATGCTAGGGCTAACGTAATTAGTGTTGGTAATGAAAAGCTTAAGGAATTAAGAATTGCAGTTGCGACGGCAAATCTAAAAGAGGAATATTTTAAAGGAGTACTTACAGATTCACCTGTCAGAACTTTATCAAGATATAATGAATTAGCTGAAATAATTAATCAGGCAGTAAAGTGTAAGGTAGATATGCTAGTATTACCAGAAAACTATGTACCCTATGAATGGATAACTCTTTTAGAAAGAGAAGCTAAGAAGAATAACCTAGCAATTATAACAGGTGTTGAGCACATTAAATACGGCAAAAGTGTGTATAACTTAATTGCCACTATATTACCTTATAAAATTGACAAAGATAAATATGTATACACTAATTTTAGGACAAAGGTTGCATATTCACCTGAGGAGACTAGATGGATTCAAGGGTATAGATTTCAACCAATTGAAGGTAGTGAATACAACTTATTTGTATGGAATAATGTGTGGATTCCAGTATATTGTTGTTTTGAGATTACATCAATAATCGATAGAAGTATATTTTATTCAATGACAGATTTATTTGTAGCTGTTGAATGGAATCCGGACATTAATTACTTTAGCAATATTTTAGAATCGCTTAGTAGGGACATGCATTGCTATTGTGTACAGGTGAATTCTGCTGAATATGGTGACAGTTGTATTATAAAACCTTCTAAAACAGATAGTAAAAATATAATAAGAACCAAAGGTGGAATAAATAATTGTATATTAGTTGGAAAGATTGATATAGAAGCTTTAAGGGATTTTCAAATTAAAGAATATGAACTTCAGAAAGGAGATAAAAAATTCAAACCATCGCCATCAGGCTATAATAAAAATAATGTAATTTTAAGACAAAAAAATGAGTTATTTAAGAGTTTATACAACTCTGAATATGGTTACGAATATGAAAAATAGAGGTTAACTAATTAATACATAGTCTGTTTATTATTTGTGTAGGAACCTTATTTATATTGTGGTTAACTTTTCCACAATAATACTAAATCTTAGTTAACTCTCAACATGCTGTTCATATTTTGCACAGCAGCATCGGAAACGTTCTTTCCTAAAAAGAGAAGCATACATAAGTATACTTCTCTTTTTAGCTTATTCAGTAACAGTTTTCATATAGGAATTTAATGTTGCGAAATAATATATGCAATAAACTGCAGCGTATACAAGCAAGATTACCATATAAATCTTTATTAGTTTAAATTGCAGCATATCACTAAGTGCTAAAGTAGCGGGATAAGTATTAGCAGCAGCAATTAACAGTGGTACTCCAAAGAAAAGTAGTAATTCTTTTGATACTGCCCTTTTTATTTCTTTTTTACTTACGCCTATTTTGCTCATGGTTATAAATTTCGATTTATCTTCTTTTGCTTCCATGCTCATTTTAAAATATATAATACTTCCTGCAGCTGTTACAAATAGAAGTCCTATAAACAATCCAATGAAGGCCATCATTCCAAGAAGCTTAAGTCCAGATTTGTAATGTTCATAAAAGGTAAGAAGATTATTCTCTTTATTAAGGCTATGTGCAAGGTCTGCTGTAAAACTCTCAGCTTTGAAATCATTTTTTAAGGTCCAACCAGTTATGTTTACAATATCTGATTTATCAACAGAGGCTTTCATCTCGTTAAAAATATTATCCTTAACAACCAAGGTTTCATTAAAATGATCTAAGGCTACGTAAGGTTTAATATCCGTTCCAGTTACGTTAAATTCATAGCTTTGTTTTCCAATGTTTACAGCGGCTTTTTTACCTAAAGCACTTTTATCCGTTACAAAATCTTGTATTTGAACGAAATAGCAGTCTTTTTCATTTGCTAGACCAGCTTTTCGATTGACCCCTTGATGATTATTTATTTTATCAAATTCACTTTGGCTGATAATGTAAAAGTCCCAGGGTTGATTTCTTAAAGGATCAATAGCCTTAGTTTTAAGCAGTTCAATATTATCCCTATACTTAACAGATACCTCATTATGTTTTGATAAAGTACTTTGAAAAATCTTATCTGCATTATTAGTGTTAAAGTATTCTATAGAAAAAGGGCGCATATATCTTGAATTATCCGCAGTTTTACTATATGAACCTACACAGGTAACAAGAGCACAAAGGGCAATAGTTGTTGTTATTGCTATTATACTCAAAGTTCCAGCATTGCCTTTATATCTTTGATATAACTGGGCAGTGGATATCAGTTTTGTACCTTTAAAAAGACTTTTTTCATTCTTCTTATTTAAATAAATTATTAAAGAAGTAAGTGAGGTGAAAAATAATATTGTTCCAAGCACTACCATTAAAACTACTTTTGGTGCCATATATAAATTACTGCCTAGTTTTTTTACTGCCACATAGTAGCCATAGGCTAAACAAATTACTGCTACAATACTTAATATGAAGGTTATAAAAGATACCTTAAGACCGCGCTCTATCTTTTTTGATGCATTAAATAAATCTATTAGATTACTTTTTCTAACTAAAATAGAGCCGTGCAAATTTATAACAGCAAAAATTATTAAAAATACAAGTATACTAACTTCTAGTGCTTTTGTATTCCATTGAAAGGGAACTGAAGAGGAGGTCTTAATCATAAAAAACAGCAGCATTATAAAAAACTTGGTGAAGATTAAACCAAAAATAATTCCGGTAAGTAAGGATAATATCATAATTATAAAATTCTCATAGAAACTAAGTTTTGCTACTTGTTTCTTTGACATACCAAGCAGCATATATGTGGCGAATTCTTTTTTTCTTGCCTTGATAAAAAATGCATTTGAATACCATATAAAGAAGGCGGAGAAAAATACAATCATAACTGAACCTATATTAAATACTATAATGAATTTCTTCATATCACCCAGCTCATCCTGTATATTTTTACTACTTAAAATAGCAATAAATAGGTATACCACAAAAACGCTGAAGGAGGAACTTAAAAAATAAGCACCATAGTTTTTAAAATTCTTCTTTATATTATTTAAAGTGATACTAAATAGCGTCATCCATATCACCTCCCATTACAGAAAGTATTTTTAATAGTTTTTGATAAAATTCTTTTCTAGTCATATCTCCTTTATATATTTCATTAAAAAGCCTTCCATCCTTAATAAATACTATTCTCTTACAATATGAAGCAGCAAAGGCATCATGTGTCACCATTAATATAGTAGCATTGTTATTTTCATTAATGTACTGTAGAACGCCTAAAAGTTCCTTTGAAGATTTTGAGTCTAAAGCTCCAGTAGGCTCATCACCTAAAATTAGAGAAGGTTTTGAGATTATTGCTCTTGCTGCAGCGGCTCTTTGTTTTTGACCGCCAGATACCTCATAAGGATGTTTATTCAATAACTCACTTATTCCAAGTTTTGAAGCAATTTCTTTTAACCTTTCTTCTATAGTTGAATAAGGTGTTTTTGACAAAGCTAAAGGCAGAACTATGTTTTCTTTTAAGGTCATATTATCAAGTAAATTAAAATCCTGAAATATAAATCCGAGTTTTTTTCTCCTAAAAGAAGACAAATGGGGTTCCTTAAGCTTTGTTATATCTTTTCCATCTATAAGCACAGTTCCAGCACTAGGCTTATCTATTGTAGATATTACATTTAAAAAAGTAGTTTTACCCGAGCCTGAAGGACCCATTATAGCAACAAATTCTCCTTCATTAACCTTTAGATTTATATCTTCCAAAGCAGTGTACTTTACACCTCCAAATTTAGAACCATAGACCTTCCTTAAATTTTTAATATTTAATACTTCCATAAGTTTAACCTCCCGTAATGTTACTAATATCTTTTTTGTTTGCAGGAAATTATAAATTATCCTGTTTTGTGGATAATTTATAATTTCCATCCTTAATATAAGTTTATAAAAAAACAAAATGTACAGCCATTTTTCTGGCTTACATTTTGTCTTCCAAACTTACATTTTTGTTATATAGTAATCATTCCACTTTGGAAAATGAATATTGACAGAAGTACCTTTACCATATTCAGATTCTATTGTAAGGCCATAACCAAGCTTTTTAGCAAGTTTTTTAGAAAGATATAATCCGAGCCCTGTTGATTTACTGTTCTCATTTCTGCCGTTATTGCCAGTAAAGCTCTTATTGAATAATAGGTGCATGTCTTCTTCCTTTATACCAATACCTGTATCCTGAATAGCCAATATTTTTTCAGCATCATTTTCTAACGAACTAAATTTTATAGAACCTTTTGGTTCTGTATATTTTAGAGCATTTGAAATTAGCTGGTCTATAATAAAAACTAACCATTTTCTGTCCGTATCTATTAGTAAGTTGTCATCTATATTATTAACAAAACTTATTTGCTTTCTTATAAAAATGATTGAATGCTTTTTTACACTCTCCTTTATTATACTATTTAAGCGTACTTCTGAAATAATATAGTCCTTTGAAAAATCATCGCTTCTTGAGTAATAAAGCACTTTTTCTACGTACTCATCTATTTTATCAATCTCTTCTTTCATTGATTTAATAATAGAACTTTCCTGAAGTTCGTCCTCCATGCTATTTAACAGTAGTTTGGAGGTAGTTATAGGAGTTTTGATTTCATGTACCCAGGTAGTCATAAATTCACTATTTTCCTTAGAGTTAATCTCTATATTTTTTAAAGAGGTACAATATGAACTATATAAATCCTGCAAAATTACCGAATAAACTTCATCCTTATACTCAAGTGGTGAAGGGAATACTGGAGTTTTATCCTCTGAAGCTTGTGATAATCTAAGCTTTTTAATGTGATTATTTTTTATGCTATAATCCCAGATTAAATAAACTATAAAAATGAAAAGGGAGACAAATAATATATAAAATATATTTGAAGAGAGTAGTCTGTTACTTCTATCGAAATAAATAACCATGCTTATGAACAGCATAAGTACAGAGTAAAATATTAAAAGTCTGTAGTTTTCTTTTAAATAAATCTTAAAACTCATTTGATTATATACCCCTGATTCTTTATTGTCTTAATTAAATCTTCAAGGCCGATTTCCTTAAGCTTTTTTCGAAGCCTGTTTATATTAACGGTAAGAGTATTGTCATCAATAAAACTTTCATCCTCCCAAAGCTCCTGCATCAGCTTTTCTCGGCTTACTATGCATTCATGTTTTTTCATAAGGATGTGAATTATTTTAAATTCGTTTTTTGTAAGCTCTAGTTTTTTATTTTCATAGTACACTGTATTATCCTTTAATGAGAGTACTATCCCTTTATAATCAATGGTATTAACTGAGGTTTCCATATAAGAATAGGTTCGCCTTAAAAGAGCATTGATTTTAGCAATTAGCACCTCCATAGAAAAAGGTTTTGTAAGATAATCATCTCCGCCCATGTTAATGCCCATTACAATATCCATATTTGTGCTCCTTGAAGATAAGAATAAAACAGGAACTTTGGATATAGTCCTAATTTTGTTGCACCAATAAAATCCGTCGTAAACAGGAAGATTAATATCCATGATTACAAGATGGGGGCTTTCTTTTGAGAATTCCTCAAATATATTATTAAAATTATCAACATAGCAAACCTGAAAGGCCCATTTTTCAAGGGAGCTTTTTATTATCTCTCTTATTTTTTCTTCATCTTCAACTAATAATATCTTGTACATAAAACCTCCTGAAGCAATTTTAGTGGTATTTTAGAAAAATTAATATACTTTAATCTACATATTATCCATTATATATTTAATGTAATCAAAATTAAAGGAGCATGACCAAATAAGAAAAGAAGAAGCTAAATAGGACTTTAAGGGGAGAGAGTGTTCCCTTAAAGTCCTATATCCTCCTTTAGACCTAGCATTATATTCATATTTTGGACAGCTGCTCCCGATGCGCCTTTCCCAAGGTTATCTAGTCTAGTCATAAGAAGTATTTTTTCTTCATTTCCAAATACAAAGATCTCAGCGTTATTAGTATTATTACAAGCTGTAATATCAAGGCAGCCCTCTACAAGTAAACTTTCATCTCCAAAGGGCATTACCTTAACAAACTTTTCACCATCATAGTACTCAGATAAAAATGAACATATATCTTCTGGGGTTTTATATTTTAGTAATTTATTAGTATGGATTGGAATGCTTACCGCAAGTCCTTTGTAATAATCGCAAATTACTGGTGTAAAAATAGGCTCAAAGCTTAAGCCAGAATATTTTGTTATTTCCGGTAAATGCTTATGATTAAGACCTAGTGCATAAGGTCTAGGTACTTTTAAATGTGAATTTGCCGGATTTTCGTATTTTGCTATTGCTTCTTTGCCTGCTCCGCTGTAACCTGAAATTGAAGTGATTGAAAAAGGATAATCAGATGGAACAATTCCTCCTTTAACTACAGGAGCCAGTGCTAGAGTGGCAGCAGTTGCATGACAGCCAGGTACGGAAACTTTTTTAGCAGTATTTATTAAATTTCTTTGATCCTTGTTTAACTCAGGAATTCCATATGTCCAGCTATCGTTTGTTCTATGTGCTGTGCTGCTATCAATAATCTTGGTATGATTATTTTCTACTAGTGACACAGCTTCTTTTGCTGCATTATCAGGAAGACACAAGAAAACAATATCAGCGTTATTAATAAATTCTTTTCTGGTTTCAGTATCCCTTCTATTTTCAAAATCAATATTTAATAAGTCAACATTTGGATGTTGCGATAAATACTCATGTATTTTTAATCCAGTTGTTCCATGTTGACCATCCACAAAAACGTTATAAACCATATAAGAAATCCTCCTAAATTCTAGTATGTGTGTATAATTATAAATACTTTTGAATAAATATGCAAGTGTTTTATTATAGCTTGTGATTTCAATGAAATACTATAATGTATAGGCAAATATAACCTCAATCGGAAATTATATTGAATAAAGCTTTATAATAATTTATAATAAAAAATAATATTTATACTAGGACTTATTTTGTTTTTGGATCAAAGATTACCAAACCTAGAGAATGGAGAGTTTTTTTATAACTAAGAAAGGAAGATGAGCTTAAGTGTGCTTAGAATACACTTTCTCATTAAGAATAGTAAATGAAAATTGAAAAGATTGAGGGGAATACATTTTGTATTGATACAGGAATAACCTACATACCATTTTATAAAATTAATGAGCAAGAAATAATTATGTTGGATTCTGGATGGGCAAAAATTGAGAGAAGAGGGATTGACGAGCTTCTTGAAAGAAATAGTTTTAAAGTGGTTGCTATAATATGCAGCCATGCTCATCAAGATCATATAGGCAATAATGCATATTTAAAGAATAAGTATAACTGTATTATTGCAATGCCCATTTATGAAGCTCTTATATGCAGTTCTACAACTAATTTAAAGCTTTATTACAGCAGTGAAACCTTATCTGAAGTCACTGAAAACTTTGGACATTTGGTTTGCCAAACAGACATGATGATTTTACATAAACAAGACAGTATAAATGTGTGCGGTATTGAATTTAGAATATTTCATACTCCTGGACATAGCCCTGAGCATATATGTATTACTACCCCAGATGATGTTGCATATCTGGGAGACGCCCTTATAAGCTACGAAATCATGAAAGCGTCAAAAATGCCATATTCGTATATACTTCGAGAGGATTTAGAAAGCAAAACAAAGCTTTATGAATTAAACTTTTGTAAATATATTGTGGCTCATAAAGGCATTTATTCTGATATTAGAGAACTTATAACTGATAATATTAATTTCTATAAGCATATAGCGAAAAAAATATATACACTTATAGATGATGATATGACATTGCAAGATATTCTAAAGACTGTTGCTAAAAGTTTTAATATTAATATAAACAGCAAAAATAGGTACACCTTAATTGAAAGAATGCTAAAGTCCTATGTTGAATATCTACATGAGACAGGACTTTTACAATTGGAAGTAGAAGATGGAGTTCTTAAATATTCTGAGATAAAAGTGATGGAAGAGCTATAAAGAAGATGATAATTATACGGAAATTATGTGGAAATTAACATAGTTAAGGGAGAAGCAATCCACATAGAAGATTGTTTTGAAGCTTTGATGAAGACTAAACCAATAAACCTGTGATAAATATAAAAAATATAATATACAAAGGAGAAAAAAATATGATTTACTTAGGAATAATATTAACGATAATTTTCATCAGTCTGCTGGTAAGTTATTTGAACAAAATTTCAAACAAAAGACTTACTGCCAATGATAACGGTGTTATCACTTTAAAAATGCATTTTGTAACAAGGGTTGTAGGAATAATATTAACAGTAGCGTCAATTGGTCTGCTTATTTTAGCAATTTTCACTGTGAAAACAACAGAGGATTTATTAAGTGCTGCATGTTTAATAATTTTATTTCTATTACTTGGAGTGTTTTTAATTTTAGTTGGGACAAACTACAGATTTGAAGTTGATGAGGAGGGCATTAAAGGTTATAGTATACTGAATAAATCAGATAAGATATTATGGAAAGAAATAGATGATGTTAGAGTAAATAAAGCTGGCTCTTTTATACTATTTTATTCAGGGGATAAAATGTTGAAGTTATTTATTCGACTCTTTGGGTTTGTAAGTTTTGCTGAAATAGCAAGCGTAAAACTTGATGAAAGGATGTACATAAATGGTTTTGGAAGATTGCACAAGTATGGAATAAATGTCTTAAATAAAGAAAAGGAATCTACCGAGGATAAAATTAGAAACGAAATTATGGTTTCAAGAAGAGTGAAAAGTGGTGCTAATTGGTTTTACTGGATTGCAGGACTATCGATTATAAATACTGTTATATCTTTATCAGATGGAAACTTAAATTTTGTTATTGGTCTAGGAATAACGCAAATAATAGATGGAATTGCTGATGGTTTCTCTGCCAGCTTTGGTACAATAGCTATAGTAGGGGGCATAATAATAAACTTATTTATTGCGGGAGTTTTTATTTTATTTGGAGTTAATGCAAACAAGGCCAAGAAATGGAGCTTTGTAATAGGAATGGTTTTATATGGAATTGATGGCCTTATATTTGTTTTCATAAGAGATTATTTTTCAATCGGATTCCATCTACTAGCGTTATACTCTATGTTTATGGGATATAAAGCTATAGGTAAATCTGAAGCACTAGCGGCTTAAAATTAATGAAAAGTCTTATACATATAATAAACGGCTGTATCTGAGGATATTCAGATACAGCCGTTATTAGTATTCCTATTATTTTATTACTTTTTCCAAAGACCATGAATATTGCAGTAAGCTTTAGCAGTGTACTCAATGTTCTTATCACAAACCTTAAAGCGAGCTTCTGGCTTTTCTCCTGGTTTTAAAAACTTTTTGTATACTTTGTCATTGAAAAGAAGTTCTATCCATTCTATATAATGTTTTTCTTCCATTGGGTGCTCTATGCTGCCTACTTTTACTAATAGAGTATCATCTATTTTTTCTATTACTGGAATATGTTTTTCTACTGCTGCATCAACAGTGTTTTCTGTTACTAAATTCATAGGTTGTCCACAACAAACCAATTTTCCACCGCTGGCATGAGTTACCTCAACAATATTTCCACACAAATTGCATTTATAAACTTGATTTAATTCAGTCACTGTCATTACCTCCATACATATAACATATTTTACTAAATTATATCATTAAGATATAAAAAAGTACATATATATCCATGTATTAATATGCAAATTATCCGATAACAAATTTAATAGCACTAAAAAAGTGTTTTAATTTGTTGATAATATGTACGTAAATTAATAAAGTGGTAAGAAAGAATTTCCCTACCACTTTATTACTATAACAATATTATTTTTTTGCTCTATCAGAAATTGCAAATATATATATATTTGACTTATGATATATTAAAGGATAGTTAGCTTCAAAGTAGGTTAAATCTATCTTGTATTTGTTTCTTTCGTAGTCACTAACAAACACATAGTCTATTTTATTTTTGTCTGCTAGATGCTTAAAATCATTGGAGCTTTCATACATCTGCTTTACTTCTGCGGCTCTAGATGAAGTGTCTAAACCATGAAAAGCAAGATATAAACCAGTTCCAACATATATATTTCTACCAGCCAGTGAAGATACGGGGTTTAAGTGTTCATCCGCAGTTATAAAAATAGAATCCTTTGGAGTATTTGCTTTCACAAATTCAGCAGCACTTACTTGTGCAGAACTGTAGTTTTCTATTCCTGCTGATTTTATTTCACGTCCTATGGTTAGTATTCCAGAAAATGTACCTAAAAAAACTACTATAGCAATTAAAGTCCATCTTCCCTGAATTCCCTTCATTCTGTTAAATATACTAAAAATATAAGCGGCAACTAATATTGCTGAAAACATATACCATATATATAGTAATTTGTTGTTATCATAGTTGTTAGGTTGAAATAATACAAGGTTAGAAATCACAAATAATATTGTTGCACCAAAGTATATATTGATGAATTTACGTTTTGCAGCTAAAATTGCAGGGATTAATAAAATTAGAACAATCCCAACATTTTTAATCCAGAACCATGACCAAATATCACCTTCATTAGCTGCCCAGCCTGCCTGAAGTCTTAAAAATCCATTTCCGGAGGATTGAGGGAAAGTCCAGAATATAAGCTGAGGTATTGCTAATATTGCTACAGGAACAAGAAAATAAAACCATGAGAAGATATAGTTCTTAATATCCTGCTTGTCATTTTGCCAAATGTATAATATTACTATTCCCGCTAGCAATATCAAGGATAATATAGCCGCTATTAATCCGAACTTTGGATATATAGTAAAGACTAATAGTAAAAATACACAATCGTACTTTAAGAACTTAGTTATATATTCATTCTTATACTCATTTTTCAATAGATAAACAATACTCCACATTGCAGATATTATTCCAAAGGCTAAAAATGAATGAGTGTGTACCATTGGAAGAAGACCTGCAGTTATACCAGATAGTACGAAGTAAGTTTTGTTATTTTCGTTTATAGCTTTGTGCAGTAACCAAAATGCAAATATTGCTATCATCCATCCTGCCATAGTGGTTCTTTGAGGAATAATCATATCACAAATAGTATTAGACCATCGTATAAAATGTTCATTGTAATTTGTTGGAGTATGATAATACTCTGTAAATATCCTAGTAAAATTAGTTGTATCTTTTCCTAGGCCATCCATAAAGTAAATAAATCCAAATCCGCCATTAAAGAAAAATAAAATGGTTGCGAAAACGGATGCATACTTATGTTTAATAAGTTCAAAGGATAAAATAAAGAAGCCTAGAACCATTAGAAGCACCATAACAAAGCTTGGTATTAGAATTGACCATCTAAGAGAGGTGCCTAGAAGATACATTGAAGATGAAAGTGAATCGGCTAGGAAAGGATAGCTTAGTAATTTTCCTGGGTAAATGGAGTATTCAGGGGGGAACTTGCCTTGAGTTGCAATACTTGTAATAATTCCAAGATGAAGAGACAAATCTCCATAGGTGCTTTGACCTCCTAAAAGGTTACCATTGCTGCCAGGAAAAAGTACATGAGTATATAATAAGTAAGAAATTAGTAAAAAAATAGGTAATGCTAATGCAATTATAGTTTTTTCATTTCCGTCAAAATTCAGCCTTAAACCAGCGCTGTTTTTATAAAAAATTTTAATGACAAAATAAATAATTAATAGTAATATAATGGATAGAACATGACTTACTATGGTAAAACCAAAGAAAAATGAAAATGGAATTACCAGCCACATCGACAATAATACACCAATCGTGAAGCCTGTCCAAATCCTGATATAAAGGGGTGATGTCAAGAATAGTCTATTCGATATCAAATAGCCAAAGATAAGAAAAATTGAAAAGTATAAGATGCCTAACAAAGAAAACTCCTCCTTAATAAATTAATTATAATATTTAGTTAAAAAATATTAATATAATATTTATAATTAATTATACAACATATCTACCAATGTACACAATTGTTATTGTATTGACAATATTGGACATGAAATGATAAAATTAAAAAAATTAAATAAGAAAAAACTTATTGTTAGTAGGAAGTGAATTAGAAAATGATGACAAAAGTGAACTCAAATGGATCTCTGAATAAGAGAGACGAAAAAGTAATTTTATTTATCATCTTGTTTTCAGCACTTGTCTTAAGAATGATACTTGCGGTTACCAACAAAGGGTTAGATACGGATATCAACTGCTTTAAGGCATGGGCAAACGTTGCAGCAACTAATGGTTTGGGAGAGTTTTACAGATCGAAAATGTTTGTTGACTATCCACCAGGATATATATATATTCTGTATTTTATAGGAAAAATACAAAAGATTTTTGCTTTATCCTGGGATTCTGGTACAATGCTGTTAATTTTAAAATTACCGGCAATAATTGCAGATTTAGCATGCTCCTATATCATTTATTTGCTTTCTAAAAAGAAATTACAAAGCGGCATTTCTTTATTATTATGTTTATTTTATTCTTTAAATCCAGCTGTTATTTTTAATTCAGCAGTATGGGGACAAATCGATGGATTTTTTACGCTGTTCATTGTTTTAATGTTATTGTACACAGTAGAAAAAAGACTTATAGCAGCATCTTTAACATTCGTTATTGCCTTACTAATTAAACCACAAGCACTAATTTTTACACCAATTTTATTATTTGCATTTTGGGAAAAGAAAGATTTGAAGTTATTTGCAAAATGTATAGGGTATTCATTCATATTTCTTGTTGTTTTAATACTTCCTTATTCTTTAAAACAACATCCAACCTGGATAATAGAAAGATATGTAAGTACATTATCATCTTATCCTTATTCTTCATTAAATGCTTTTAATCTATATTGCTTTTTTGGAGATAATTGTATTCCGGATACAACCAAGTTTTTCTTTATGCCATATAAAATCTGGGGCATGTTGTTTATTGTATTTACAGTAGCATTTAGTGCATATGTATTTTTAAAATCTAAATTGAAATTTAAATTAACCTATATAGCACTTTTTATAATAACCTCGGTGTTTATATTATCCACAAAAATGCACGAGAGATATATGTTCCCAGCAATAATGCTGTCAATACTTTGGTACATATTTTCACGTGATAGAAGAGCTATATATGTATCTGCTGTTCTTAGTTTAACAAATTTTATAAATGTAGCTGCTGTATATAATAGTGCGCAGCACGGAGTTATCTATATCCCTAGCAACAGCACCTTAATGGTAATGACTTCGGGAATGAATATACTAGCAATAATTTATATTATCAAGATTGGATACGATTACTGTACAAATAAAAAGCTTCCAGTGAATAATTTAAGAACTGAAAATAAGTACAGTAAAAATGATAAAATAATAAGAGAACAAGAGGAAAAAATAGAAGCAAAAGAAATAATAAAAGAAAAGGTTACTTTTGTTAGAAAAGACTATATACTAATTGGAATATTGGTGGTTTTATATTCAGTAGTAGCCTTTGTAAATTTAGGATCTACAAAAGTACCAAAGAGTTTTTGGAAGCCTACCACAGTTGGAGAAAGTTTTTATGTGGATTTTGGACAAGAAAAGCAGTTAAACAAGATAAGCTATTACTGTGGGTTAGGTGAAGGCGTATATAATTTGGAGTTTTCTGATGATGCCAAGGTTTGGAGAGATCCAGTTCAGATAAATCAGACAAGTATATACGTATGGTTAAGCATAAACTTAAATCAGAAGGCTAGATATGTAAAGGTTTCAGTTAGTAAACCAGATGGTATGCTAAATGAAATGGCCTTTTGGGAGGCAAATAATAAAAAACCAATAAACATAAAAAATGTAACACCAATAAGTATAGATTCTAAGGATTCTGGGAATCCAAACCTAGTATTTAATGAGCAAAATATAGTTTCTGCGGATAATTCTTATTTAACAGGAATGATATTTGATGAGATTTACCATGCTAGAACTGCATATGAACAACTGCATCTGCTTGGAATGTTTGAATGGACTCATCCTCCACTAGGCAAATTAATAATAGCTGTGGGAGTAGCTTTGTTCGGAATGGATCCTTTTGGCTGGAGAGTAATGGGTACACTATTTGGAATAGGAATGATTCCAATAATGTATTTCTTCGGTAAGAGATTATTTAAGAAGGCGGAATATGCTTTTCTGGCAGCCTTTTTAATGACTTTTGATTTTATGCATTTTACTCAGACTAGAATAGCAACTGTAGACGTATTTGGCGTATTTTTTATCATGCTGATGTATTATTTCATGTTTAAATTTATAGATACAGATGTAAATAGAGAGGGAAATAAAAAAGCACTTATTGCATTTGCTCTCTCTGGAATAAGTTTTGCATTAGCCGTTGCCACAAAGTGGATAGGTATATATGGTGGGGCAGGACTAGCTATATTATTTATTAAAGAAATAATGGACAGATACAAAGAATATAAAAGTGCACAAGTAGCTCTTAAGAAGCAGAACCCAAGAGGGGACAGCTATAAAATTAATAGAAGTATTGTTATGAATTTTGCAGATATTCAAATAAAGACAGTTATAGCTGGAGTGATATTTTTTATTATAGTACCTGTCATTGTTTATATATGTTCATATATTCCTTTTATGATGATACCAGGACCTGGACATACTTTTGCAGATGTGATAAGATTCCAAGGTTATATGTACCATTATCATTCAACCCTTGTAGCAACACATCCTTTTGAGTCTCCATGGTGGCAATGGCCTATAATAGAAAAGCCAATGTGGTATTATTCAGGACAATCATTTTTGCCGGCTGGAAAAATATCGAGCATTGTATGTATGGGTAATCCAGCTATTTGGTGGGTTGGAATACCAGCAGCATTAGCTACATTAATAATAGGTATTAAAAAGAAAGACAAAGTTGCCTTTGTAATTTTATTAGGAGGATTGTCTGAATATCTACCATGGGTATTAGTAACTAGATTAACTTTTATATATCACTATTTTGCAGCAGTACCTTTCGTTATGTTGTGTATAGTATATGTAATTGCATATTTAAATGAAAAATATGCTAAAACAAAATATTATGTTTATGGATATATGGGATTAGTAGTTATATTATTTATCATGTTCTATCCTGTAATTTCTGGAATGGTAATAGACAAGAGTTTTGCGCAGCATTATCTAAAGTGGTTTAGTACTTGGTTTTTTTATAGTTAATTCATAATAATATTATTAAAAATAAACGGGGGAATAAAGATGAAGAAAATAATTAGTGGTTTTTTATGTATGTTGTTGATTTTTGCTGTATATAATGTAAGGGTTTCTGCAGCAACTAATCTAATTCAAAATGGATCTTTCGAGGATGTTACTGGCAATAACCCAAACGGATGGACAATTAGCGTGTGGGATAAAAAATCAAATGGCAGTGTATTAAAGGTTGAAACTGGAACTGGACACACTGGAAGCAAATTTGTAACTATAACTAATAATATAAATAATGACGCTAGATATACCCAAAAGGTAAATGTTGAAGAAAATAAAATGTACAAACTATCCGGTTATATTAAGACAAATAATATCAGTAAACAAGGATCAGGAGCTTGTCTTTCTATAGAAGGTAAATTAGAAGCAACTACTGCGTTAACAGGAACTTCTGCAGACTGGCAGCTAAAAGAGATGTATATTAAAACAGGAAAAGGTATAAATAATATAACTGTCACAGTAGATGTTGGCGGCTACGGCAGCCTAAGCACAGGAACAGCATCCTTTGATGATATCACTCTTGAAGAAGTTAGCAGTATACCTCAAAATGCTATTGTTTCAAATATAGAAAATGCAGCTAATAATAATTCGGGTGCTGCAAATAATGCTTCAGCAAATAGTTCAAATAGCAGCTCAAGTGCAGTAAGAATTATATTTGGAGTTATTATTTTAATAGCTATTGTTGGATTTGGTTATTATGCTTACACCAACAAAAACAAGAAGGGCAGTTCTCAAAAAATAGAAGAACACAGCGATGAAGAAGAAAACAAAGGAGACGATGACTTAATATAGGAAGGTTATTGGCTTAAAATTAAATTAATATTTAAAATTAAAATATTTGTAGATTTAAGTGGAATAAATGAATTAAAGGGCTGTCTCTTTCTTGAAAGAGACAGCTCTTTTGCTTCTATATAGAAATAAATAATACCTAATAAAAGTTAACATTGTTTTAATGGAATGTTTGGTTATATTATGAATTTGAGCCACAATTTTTTACTAATGTTAACAAGTTGACAAAATTGGATATATGATGATAAAATTAAAAAAAGTTAAGGCATATTATTACACTTATGTAATAAGTATATTAAATGATTTTCAAATTGATAATGTATGGGGAATTTGGTAATTGGAATAAGGTATTCAATCCTATGAACTATATGCTATTAAAATAAAGTCAAATCAAAATTCAATTCAAAACATGGTTCCCCTTATAATTCAATAATTTCCAGAGAAAATAAAAATTAATACAATCATAATTGCTTAATTTAAGAGCATTACATGAAGTGAAAATGCAATTTTAAAATAGGGATTCCTTAGCGAATACCTGTAACTTTTATAAGAGGAAAGGCAGGTGATTATTATTATTTCGCTCCAACCTATTCTGCCAAGTGATAATGATTTTTTACTAAAAGTTTTTAAAGAATGCCGAACCGATTTAGCTTTTATAAGCGGCATGAATGAAGAGCAGAAATCAAATATTATACGTCAGCAGTTCGTCATTGAGCAGTATCAGTTAAAGCAAACATATCCTGAGGCTGAGCTGAATTTAGTGATGTTTAATGGACAACCTGTAGGGAGGCTTTATATAAATTATGGGAAAAACGAAGACCGCATAATAGCAATAGGGTTATTAGAGAGTTATAGATTTTTAGGAATTGGAAAAAAAATAATGATTTCTGTAATAGAGACTGCTGCAGAAAAAGGAAAGGCTGTAAGCCTTCAAGTAGCTTGGTTTAATAAGAGTGCATATGCATTTTACGAAAAACTTGGATTCAAAGTGGTTGAAGATAATGGTGTTATGTATGAAATGAAGTATACACCATAAATTACATTTTTGTTATTGTGTTGCTTAATCAGGTACAAGAATTCTTGTCCTTTGATTATAAATATTAAAAAAGTAAAGGAGAATTAAAATGGACGTTTTTATTGGAACTATTTTACCTTGGTCGATAAAGAGAGTCCCAAATAACTGGGCATTATGTCAGGGACAGCAATTACAAATTTCTCAATATCAGGCATTATACTCATTGATAGGAACAACATATGGAGGAGATGGAAAAACATATTTTAATCTTCCTGATTTACGAGGAAGAGTTCTTGTAGGGGCAGGAACTCCACAAGGAACAACTACTCAATATAATGTAGGACAAACAGGTGGTACTCAAACTAATACAGTAGCAGTTCCTGTTCCACAACACACTCATACTGCTGCACTTACTAATGTAAATGTTAGCGCAAGTTTTGGAGTGCGTGCAAGCACTACTGCAGGTACTGCGCCATCAGCACCTACTGATGCAGCAACTGCAGCAAATTATGGCGTTGCAAAATTGGACACTTCTGCATTAGGTGTAGATAGTAATTTGTATAAAGATATAAGTAGTGATAATACCGTTGTTAAATTAAAGAGTTTTCCATGTGATGTAACCACTAATGGAGGAACTGTTACGGTGAACGCTACAGGAACTGCTAATCCAACTGTGAATGTTCCAGTAATGCAGCCATATATGGTTGTAAACTATATTATTTGTTTACAAGGTCTTTATCCAGATCTTCAATAGTGTACATAGTTTCATTTAAAATATAATCGTTAAGTTAGCCTTATATAAGGTTAATTTAATGATTTTATTCGTACTATTCAAATACTCTTGGAGGTGAGAAATGTATAATTATATGAAAAGAATATGGAAAAAGTTTATCACAATCACAGTGGTTTTTTGTATGATGATGCAGCTTTCTGGTTTGGGAAATTTTAAGGTACATGCTGCAACAACATTAAATGCTGGAGACATGGCAGTTATTGGTTTGAATGCTATGACCGATACTGTTAGATTTGTTGCTTTGACAGATATTACCGCAGGAACAGTAATAAAAATAACTGACCGTGGATGGACTGATAATAATGCCTTTAATACATCAGCATATATGGGAGATGGAACAATTACTTGGACACTTTCACAAGACGTATGTAAAGGAACTGTGTTTTCATTGTTATTGGGTGGAACAGATCAACCAGATGTATTAACTAACCAGACTAATGGCGCTAATTATTCTACTCAAATTACCAGATCAGGTTGGACTACTGCAACAGATACAATACTTTACACAGGAGATAGTATTTTTATATATAGAGATGCTGACACAAATCCATATTTTATATTTGGATTTAATACCAGCGCAAATACTAATGCAGCAGCTAATGGCTGGAATTCATCTGCTACTGATTCGCAGGTATATACTTCAAGGCTTCCTAATGGAAATGGAAGCCAAAATGCACTAAGTAATGGTGTAAATGCAATAGGAATTTATCCTCAGTTAGATAATTGTCAATACACTGGGCCAATAACATCAGCATCAGCCTCAGAGTGGCTTTCACGTATAGCTAATGCAAGCAATTGGTCAGGTAATGATTATACTTCAAGCACTACAGTTACTTCAACTATTGGAACATATATTGATATTCAGTCACCAATGCCAACGGATACACCGACGGCAACGCCAACGGAAACGCCGACGGCAACGCCAACGGATACACCGACACCGGTGCCAACGGATACGCCGACACCAACGCCAACAGAAACACCGACACCAACGCCAACGGATACACCGACACCGGTGCCAACAGATACGCCGACACCAATGCCAACGGATACACCGACACCAATGCCAACAGATACACCGACGGCAACGCCAACGGATACGC
Organism: Bacillota bacterium; assembly: GCA_030706015.1. Classification (GTDB taxonomy): domain Bacteria; phylum Bacillota; class Clostridia; order Clostridiales; family Clostridiaceae; genus JAUZPI01. Next base: position 84 of record JAUZPI010000036.1, on the reverse strand, counting down.
CGACGCCAACGCCAACAGATACACCGACGGCAGCGCCAACGGATACGCCGACACCAACGCCAACAGATACACCGACGGTAGCGC
>JAUZPI010000035.1 GCA_030706015.1 Bacillota bacterium | reverse complement strand
ATTCCCCCCTGTTCAGTTACATAGTCTACTAAGCCATGTACTTTCACTACATTTCCGCAGGCAAATATTCCAGGTATACTGGTTTCCATAGACTCATTTACCATAACTCCTCCAGTTCCTCCCTCTAAAGCTATACCAATATTTTTTGCTAATTTACTATCAGGTATTAATCCTACTGATAGTAGGATGGTATCGCATTGGTATTTTTTTTCAGTACCAGATATTACACTACCCATTTCATCCACTTCCGAAATTACAACTGCTTCAACTCTGCTCTTCCCTAAGATTTCAGTAATTGTATGCTTTAGTAATAAGGGGATATTATAGTCTTTTATACATTGAATAATATTTCTATGTAAACCACTTGGCTTTGACATTTTCTCTACAACTGCTAATACCTGAGCCCCTTCCAATGTCAGCCTTCTAGCCATAATTAATCCTATGTCTCCTGAACCTAAAATAATAGTCTTCTTCCCAACCATATAGCCTTCAATATTTATATACCTTTGAGCTGTTCCTGCCGTAAAAATACCCGCAGGTCTTTTTCCAGGAATACCAATAGCTCCCCTAGTTCTCTCTCTGCAGCCCATAGCAAATATTATAGCTTTTGACTGAAGCTTCATGACTCCCTCTGTTGAATTTACAATGGTTACAATCCTATCACTAGATATCTGCAAAACCATAGTATCCACTTTATATTCCATACCTAGCTCATTAAATTCATTAATGAATTTCTCTGCATACTCAGGCCCTGTTAATTCCTCTCCAAAAAAATGCACTCCGAATCCACTATGTATACACTGATTGAGTATACCTCCTAGTTCTTTTTCTCTTTCAATTATTATGATACTATCAATACCACTTTTTCTAGCTTCAATAGCAGCTGCAAGCCCTGCTGGTCCTCCACCAATAACAACTACATCATATTGAATCATTTCAACACCTACTCTCTCTCTGTCAATATATATGAAGCATCATCATCATATACAATTTTATCCATGCTTACTTCCAGTTCTCTAGCTAAAACTTCCACTATTCTTGGCTCACAAAAGCCTCCCTGGCATCTGCCCATAGAAGCTGCTGTTCGCTTCTTAACTCCTTTAACTGTAGTTGCACCAGCATTTCTGCGTATAGAATCAACTATCTCACCTTCAGTAATTGTTTCGCATCTGCATATTACTCTGCCATACTTAGGGTACTTTTGGATAAGTTCATCCTTTTCTCTATAATTCAGCTCTTTAAAGCGTATAACCTTTTTCCTATTTGGATTGAAATTCTCTTTTAACGAAAAAGTCTGTCCGTTTCGTTTAAAAATATCTTTAAATAATTTAGCTATATCTTCAGCTATTGCTGGTGCACAGGTTAATCCTGGCGTAGTAATTCCAGCAACATTTATAAACCCTCTGACTTTTTCAGATTCTCCTATTATAAAATCCTCAGAATCGACTTTTGCTTTTAAGCCTGAAAAAGCCCTAATCACCTGTGAATACGGTATATTTCTACATGTTTTCATTGCTTTTGTTCTTATGTACTCTATCATATCAGCTGTAGTCTCTATACCTTCCTTATCCTCTATAGAATCTAAACCAGGTCCTATCATAAGATTGTTATGTATAGTGGGGATAAATAAAACACCTTTTTCATTCTCCACTTTACATTGTTGGACCACATTTTTTACAATATTACCAGCTGATTTATCAAAAACTAGATACTGCCCCCTTTTAGGCTCTATTTTGAATTTTTTTTCTGTTCCCACCATATCATTGATCTTATCTGCATATACGCCAGCACAATTTATTAGATTTTTTGCCAGCACAATTTTATCTTTTAATTTTACTTCAAAATAATTTTCTACTTTTTTAATGCCAATAACTTCGCTTTTCAGCAATAACTCAGCTCCATTATCCATAGCGTTTTCAGCTAACGCTATGGTCATTTCAAAGGGCGAAATGATGCCACAAGTTGGTGAATATAATGCATACTTAATATTAGAATTTAAGTTTGGTTCCATTTTTAATACTTCTTCCCCATTAATTATTCTGATATCAGGCACTTCATTTGCTATGGCCTTCTTGTACAGCTTTTTAAGCTTCTCCAAATCTTCATCATTATAGCCAACTACCAAGGAACCGATCCTTTTAAACGGAATGTCCAGTTCTTCACAAAGCTTATCAAATAACTTGTTACCCCTTGGAATTAATTTTCCTTTCATTCTGTCTGACTTAGAATGATATCCGTCATATACAACACCACTATTTGCCATAGTAGCTCCATTTGCTAAATCATTTTCTTTTTCTATAACAACTATATCTATTTTGTACTTTGATAATTCTCTTGCTATAGATGCTCCCACAACTCCTGCACCGATAATAGCTACATCATACATAATAATCCCCCCAAATCTAACTATTTTAAACTTTATTCTTATAGCATATAAATGAATTTTCTGTCCATCGTCTAAATCTACAGTTATAACAAGATACTGTTTCCTCCACAACTATTTCATCTTCAACATCTGGTTTAAAAAATGAACACTTTTTTGCAGCCAATTTAGCACTATTGTTGTCTTCCTTGCCTTTACTAAACTCCATCTGACCTTGATTATTTATAAACCACATTTACATTGTTCTCCCCTATTTTTAATAATCTTTGTTTTGAACAGGTTCTCCACTTAACTCTAGCTCGTTCTCCTTCTTTAATCTCTTCCACTAAAACAACAGCTTCACCCTCGATCAGCATTGACTTTATTAATTTTCCTAGCTCTATTTCTTCGTCTCCATCCAGACACTTTCCATCCAAATTTCTCACCTTATCAATATTCTTATACTTACACAGTTCACGTACTTTGATAATATTATCAGAAGTTTTAATCTTATGTGCTCCCTTAAACCATCCATCATTGCCACTCAACCTGAGCCCTACTCCAGCAAGTGCCCCAATAACGCCTTGTCCATTACCGCCATGCTCTGATAGATGGATGCCTAGTTTATCAGCTAACCCGTATGCTTTTTCTTTTATCAATATTTCTTTCTTTGCCTTATATCCAAAGTCAATAAGTTCATCTTTATTTTCTAAATAATCTAATGTTGCAACACACAATCCCGGATCTGCTTCTGGTTCACTTTCCTCCTTCAGGAAATTTGAAGCATAAGTTATTACACTTTCTAAATATTGTTCCTCAATTTCTGCCTCAAAACACATAGAACTATTATGTGATGTGTAGGGAATATCTTCATGTAGCAATAATTGGTGTCTAGTTATTTCACTCCTTTTACCATTCCACTTTTTTTCAATAGCATCTGCTATCATCTCAGCTAATTCTCCTGTTCCTCTACTTTCGAGGCTGTCTGTGTCATCAATACATATGAAAATTTTCATCAAAGCACCTCCTAAATAATTTAATCTCTTGTAATTACACTTTTGCTACGTTTTGTACTTGCAAAATTAAATACATCAGCATAAATCCCTAAAAATAGTTTAGTTTGATAACTTAACAATATGTTTCGTATACTTTTAATAAATTATAATTTATACTACAATATTTTTCAACATTTAATTACAAAACCTCTTCTTTGTTGTAATTATGTCAATAATGACACAAACAAAGGATACTAAGTTTTGGACTTAGTATTCTCGTAAATTTTTCAAATAAGAAACAACGCAGAGATTTCCCTCTGCGTTTTAAAACCATATTTCCTTATTGGATAGCATAAATATTTATTGTCAGTATTTTGTCCGTAATGTGTCCTGTACCGGCAACATCCTCTATAATTTCAGATCCAGCAGCGAAGTTAACAAAATTAAGTGCAGTAAAGGCAATTCATTAATCTGTCTCTTTCTAAAGCAAACTGTAGCCTTTTAAGTAATTTATCATAATATATAATTGTGAGACCACTCAACACAAATGATATAAGTATGAAGACGCTACGATAATATTTTAGGGGAGGATTTAGTATGCCATATGCAAATGGAGCTCAAACTAATGCTGGCTTAGGTACAGGCTTTGGTGGAGGACTTTTCGGAAATAGTAATTGCTGCTGCAGTTTTCCAACATTGATTATATTAATCCTTATAGTTCTTCAGTTCTCAAGAAACAATAATAGATCCAATAATCGCAGTGATGAAGACTGTGATGACGGAGAAGGCTTAGGTGGAAATAATGGTATAATTGATAATGGTATATTATTTATCATAGCATTATTCTATCTTTCATGCTGTGGTGCTGGATGTGGAAAAGGCATTTTTGGCGGAGGTTGTGGAGCATATTAATAAAGATACTTGTGGGATTATGGACGAACTAGTGTCATCCATAATCCCTATTTTATTTGTAGTTGTAGCTGCAAAACTTATACCAACTGTACCCTTATATCTCGGCACCAGCCTTCAGGAACAGTATTGGATCAACATTAGAATTATTATATTTTACTTGTAAGCTAAGACTATTATTATTACCAGTGCATCCAATGATTTGTCCCATGGTTACCTCTTGCCCTTCTACCACTTCAATTTCGTTAATATTTGAATATACTGTAGAAAAGCCATACTTATGACTTATAATAATGTATTTACCATAGTTTTTATTCTCTCCTACCTCTATTACCTTTCCGTCTGCACAGGCACTTACAGATACTGGTTCTAATCCTTTTTGTATTTCTAATATTTTAGCATTACTGTCAGAAGCATTGTTTTTTGAGTAGGAGCACTTCAAATATTCTTCAGTCCAATAATGACTCAAAGGAATTGCTATTGGTATTTCATTCGGTAATGCGTCGTCAATGTCAATATGTGCTCCATGGATTGAAACCATTTTTTTGTCTATCAATATTTTTATATCTTCATCTTTAGAAATATTATGTGTTGAGTTTGTACTAATAAATGAAAGCGATATCATTAAACAAAAAACACCAAGTAATATAAATCTAATTGCCCTATTACTTAAGTTATCTCTTATAGAGGCTTTATCCAAGATATGAAGTATTCGTTTTTCGATAGTAGACTTTTTTGCCATTGGACTTACTATTCCCTCTAAAAACCTGTCAAATCCGTTTTGCATTACTAAATCCAGCATAAAATCAGCATAAATATGCGGCTTTACACCAAAATGAAGTACTCCATCATCACAATTCTCTTCCTGTATTTCATGCAATTTCTTTACTGCAATCCATAGCAGTGGATTAAACCAAAAGATAGCTAAAATTATTTGTGACATAACCCCTATAAAATGATCCATTCTTTTTATATGATACATTTCATGCATCAAAGCTATTTTCTTATGCTCTTCATGTAATTCTTCAAAACCACAAGGCAAGAGAATTACTGGTCGTAAAGTCCCATAAGTAACTGGTGTGCTTATAAGATCACTAATATAAAACTTTATTGAGCGTTTAATATTAATGTTACATTTTACGGAATTATATAGTGGATTTGAGCTTGCCTCACTAGCAGAAACTCTGATAATTTCTCTCAGTTTATAAAAACCAATAAATAATCTGCCTATTAAAAGTATAAAACCTATAAGCCATATGAAAAAGATACAAGTTCTTATAGTTGAATTGCTTCCATAATTGGATACTCTTGTTGATAATGCAGAGGAGTTAGCCGCTGATTGCACTATATGTGATACTGGTAAAATATAAGTTCCAGACTTTTGGCTAAAGAGGCTTAAAGTTGGCAAATTTAAAAATGACTGCACAAGGTAAAAAGCAGGGAAAAGAACTAAACTGTTTAAGGCCACAAGCAGGATGGAATACCTTATTCTTGAAGATATCTTAAACTTACTAAAATTAATGAATATAGAAAGTAATAGAAATAATGTGCCTTTAATTGATATATCTACAATCAAGCTATACCAATTGTTTAATAATTCAATAAACCTAGCTGAATATATAACACTACTCATTTTCCTCATCTTCCTTACTTGCTTTTTTTATAAGCTCAGATAGCTTTTCCAAGTCTTCAGACTTAAGGTTTGATTTATCGTATTCAATTAAAGCTGCAACAGCTTTCTCTGTTTAATTATTAAAAAAAGTACTTAAAAGATTTCGTATTGCGTTTTTCTCTGCTCTTTCCTTTGATATAGCAGGATAATAAACATATTTGACACCTTTCGCCTCATGTCTCAAGTATCCCTTTTCTTCTAATATCCTCATTAAAGCTCTTATTGTTGAGTAACTGGACTTATCATCCAATTCCTTATGAACCTCCAATACAGTTGCAGAACCCTTTTGAAGAATAATATCCATAATTTGACGTTCTCTTCTGCTTAGCTTTTCCAATGATTCATCTGCCATATTTATTCACCTCAAAAGTAATATTTCATGTTAAAATTTTAGCACTAAACCTCTCAATATTCAAGAATGATTTACCACTATCTTGCTCAAGGCATCCTGTGGGCCATTCAATAGTAATTGAAAGTAATAATTCCTATTATTTGAAAACACACTTGTATTTGTTATTAGTATATGCTAAAATTTTAGCATAAGGTTGTGCTAATTTTTTAGCATATCTTGATAAACAGAGTTCTTAGCGTCAAGGACGCTTAGAAATCGTTATCCTGGGGCGTAGCGACCGTTATCTCCCGCTTGTAGAAGGGCGGAGTATTACGGTCGGTAGCCATCGGATAAACTTTTAGAAGTAAAACTAATTTATCCTCAATAACTATATTCCCAAATATCTTAATGGAGGTGGTATATATTTTAAGACTTATAATTAACACCGGAAATACTGTTTTATTTAATGTATTTCAATTTATATGCGGTTGCTTAGCAGCTTTTATTTTATTCAAGTTAAAACGTTTTTCTATAAGAAACCTACTTCTCACACATCAGAACTCAGTATTAATTATCCCAGTGTGTGCACTTATTGGTGTTCTCTTGCCTCTAAATACCTTTGGTTTGATTCCCATAATTGCCGCATTAGTAATATTAGACAAAGGCCAGCATATTGCAATTCCACTGGTTATATCAAATACATTGTTTAATATGACCTCCTCTTTTATGGATGTAGGTTTTTTATGGAGTCAGGCTCCCGGTCGAATAGTTGTAGCAGTGTTTGCTGGAACAATTGCTGGAGTAATACTTACTAAAACAAGCCTACGGAATAAAAATATTGTAAGACTTCCCTTGCTAAGCAAATTAGCAGATGCTGAGGACACCCCTATGAACTTAGGTACCGCAATTTCCAATAGCTTATATTTAATAGGTCCTTTTATTATTATAGGTTCATTTGGTTATACTTTGCTGTCAAACCACCTTATGGAGTGGTTGAAAACCCTAATTTATGGTTCATCTTTTGGTTTGAATTTTGTTAAGACTTCAGCCAGGCTTAACCTTTTTAATAATGTTTTTATGATTGCTTTATCCATTTTTACTACACTTATAAATCCATTGTTTATATGTGCATCACTGTTTATTTTTAAGATCAAGGGAATAATCAGAATTTATATCTATTATGGTTTGATTTTCATATTACTATCGTGTTCTTTATTCATTAAATAATCGTGGAGGGCTATACAATGAAAAAAATGAAAATGCTTGTTATCTACGGCGTACTTTTATTTCTATGCGTCACTGCCTTTATAGGTCATTATGTACTTAACAAGAATGGTGGAGTTTCAACAACCAAAGAAACATCCACTAATGAATCCAGTAAAATAAGTACATCAAGTAAACCTAGAGAACACAAGTTGACAGTTGAAGAAAAAGTGGCACTATCTGAACAAAAACCTGATCCAAACCCTACTGTTGGAGTTGATCGTGGGACAGATTACTCAAAGGTGACTCGTAAAGCAATAGAAAATGCAGGTGGGCTAAAGGACATCATAAAGAGAGATGATACTGTACTTATTAAACCTAACCTTGGAGCATGGGGCATTGCAGGCAGCAGCCCTGACGATACAGATTATAGGATGGTGCAGGAAATTGCTAATATTGCAAAGGAATGTGGAGCTAAAAAAGTTATTGTAGCAGAAGGTTCCTATAGTGGAAATATGTTTAAGGATCTAGGCTATGACAAAATCAAAGGTGTTGAGCTGGTGGATTTAAATCAGTGCAAGAAAGAAGATTGCTATCAGCTTAAGCCCAAAAACAGTATAACTGGCGAAGCTTTTTATATACCAAAGGTTTATATGGATGCTGACGTTGTAATATCCGCAGCAAAATTAAAAACCTATGATATAGTTGGTACAAGCTTAAGTCTTAAAAATGTTTTTGGAGTACCACCTGCTGAACTTTATGGAAGTATTGGCGGCAAAACAATTCTGCACGGTTTTGGAGTTGAAAACTCCATTGTAGATCTAAATAAAATACGTAAGCCTGATTTTGCTGTAATTGATGGAATACTCGGAGGAAAAGGCCCTGGTCCAGCAGGTAATGACCCTGTAAAATCAAATATTATTTTTGCAGGTAAAGATTTAGTAGCAACAGATACTGAAGCTCTAACCTTTATGTCCTTTACCGTTGATGAAGTTAAACATGTAAAACTAGCAGCTCAGCAAGGCTTAGGGATATGTGATTTAAATAGTATTAAAGTAGTTGGCGCAGACTTGAATTCTATAAAAATGAAGTTCAAGAAATAGATTACTATTTTAGCTATTGGGGGGTAAAGCATTGAAGCTTTATATTGAATTCTATACTATTTTGCATCTTATAATATTTCAATTTAAAACTATATTTCCCTACTGGATAGCAGGAGTATTTATTGGCAGTCTTTTGTCTGTATTTGCTACTGAAAAAATAAATACTACATTAGCAGGTATAAATGGAGAAAAATACAGTATATTTTGGTCACTTACAGCCGCTATGCTGGGAGTGGCCTCCCCTATTTGCATGTATGGTACTATACCTCTTATTGCATCCCTTGGAAGAAAGGGTGTACCGCAGTATATTCTTGCAACCTTTATGATAAGCTCAATCCTCCTAAATCCAAACCTGCTGTTTTTAAGTTTCTCTCTTGGAGTGCCTCTTGCACTAACCAGGCTACTTTCAAGCATTCTAGCAGGCATTTTAGCAGGACTATTTGTAAAAATCTTTTTTAAAAGAAAGACACTATTCAGGTATGAAGACTTTGAGGAGAAGAAAAAACCTAGGATAGATAATATTAGACTAATTCATCTTCTTAAAGATTTAAATAAATCAATAAATATAACAGCTCCATACTTTTTATTTGGTATTCTCATTACTGCTTTATTTGACAGATACTTTCCTAAGGACTGGATTGTTTCCTTGTTTGGAGCTAACAAAGGTTTAGGTGTTTTATTTGCATCCTCCCTTGGTGTTCCACTGTATGTTTGCGGAGGAGGTACAATCCCTATTGTGAAATCCTGGTTAGAGGCAGGTATGAGTCCTGGATCAGCTACTGCTTTTATGCTCTCTGGTCCCGCAACAAAGCTTACAAACCTGAGTGCAGTAAAAATTATCCTTGGAGCAAAAAATTATGTTTTATATATTACATTCAACATCCTGTATTCCATTATAGTTGGATTTATTGTTGATGTCCTGTTCTGGAGTTTTAAGTAAATGACATTTTTGATTATATAAACGTTACATATAAAAAATATAATTAATTTATTGGTGTGAAAATGACGGAGGTATGTTATGAGTAAAGTATCTATTGTAAAGTGCAGCAACTATGAAATAGATGTTACAAGACAAGCTGTGAGGGAATCCCTAGCTAACCTTGGTGGAATTTCTTCATTTATAAGTCCAGAAGAGACAGTCCTATTAAAGGTTAATTTACTTATGAAAAGAAGACCTGAAAAGGTCACAACTACTCATCCAGCAATTGTGCAGGCAGTAGCTGAATTAGTTATTGAAGCGGGAGGTAAGCCTATAATCGGTGACAGCCCTGGCGGTTACCACTTCTACAATAAAACTACCTTGGAAGCTGTATATGAAACCTGTGGTATGAAGGATGCTGCTGAAAAAAGTGGAGCAGAATTAAACTATAATACTGATATAGTTGATGTAACCTACCCTGAAGGGAAAATTACTAAAAGTATAAAAACTATAAAACCAGTGATTGAAGTAGATAAGATTATTAGTATTCCCAAGATTAAAACACATATGATGACAGTATACAGTGGTGCTGTAAAAAATATGTTCGGTATTATACCCGGAAGATTTAAGGCAGAATGTCATTTAAGATTTGATAATACTGCAGATTTTTCAGATTTCCTAATTGACATTTACAATTTCTCAAAACCTGTTCTAACTATTATGGATGCAGTTATAGGTATGGAGGGATATGGTCCTACCAACGGAAGTCCAAAGAAGCTTGGATTTATACTCTCAAGCCCTAATGCTTTTGAACTGGATGCAGCAGCTGCCACTATGATAGATCTTAAACCTTTAGATGTACCTACCATCAGAAAATCAATTGAGAGAGGGCTCTTTGATGGAAATATTGATAGTATAGATATAGTGGGAGAAGACCTTATGAAAATACAGGTTAAAGATTTTAAAAAGCCTACTTTAAAGGTAGCCTTCAACCTCTATAGCATATTTATTCCAAAGCCTATTTTAAAAAGAATTAATAGATTTATCAAGCCAAAACCTTGGTTTAATAGGCACAAATGTAAAGGCTGCAGGATGTGTGAAAAAAGTTGCCCAGCAATGGCTATCCAATTCGTAAATGGATTACCTGCTGTAGATATCAGCAAATGTATCAGATGTTTTTGCTGCCATGAATTATGTAATTTTGATGCTGTAAATATAAAAAGACCTTGGTTTCTAAAGAAGCTATTAGGTTAGGATAACTACGTTGAAATAATCCCGCTAATATCAGATTGCCGTCTGATTTTAACGGGATTATTTTTGTTTTAACTTAGAGCCTATGCTTCAACACTATAGCACCAAAGGGCTTTAATATAATTTTGCCCTCCATTTTTTTGCCTGAAACCACATTGCTATAACTTTCGCTGCCTAAAGAAATAGTCTTATCTGTATCATTAAAATTCATTATGAAGATATATTTATTTTCACCATCTGTTCTCATCTGAGCTGTTACACCTAGAGGAAGCTCTATATCTACTGCCCTGTTTACGTTTATCTCATTGATTAAAGCACCATAAAAAGCATCATTAAAATCGTCACTTAATCTTGTAGCTATGTAGTAAGCCTTACCTTTACCAAATTTATTCACAGTAAGAGCAGGTCTGTCAGCGTAAAAGTCCTTCTTATAAACTCCTAAGACCTCTGCAGTCTCTGCATGTATTAAATCACATAATTCTATAGCTTCATAGCTGCCTGCTAAACTAAGTTCATTATTAGTCTGCAAAACCACCCCATTTGTTTCGCCATCATATAGAGAATCTATTTCCTCTGCCCATATTCCAAGAACCTTTCTAAGTGGTCCTGGAAATCCTCCAAGGAAACATAAATCATTTTCATCTACTATACCTGACCAATAAGTAGCTACAAACGTTCCTCCTTTTTTAACAAATTCCTCAATTCTTTCAGCAACTCCAGTCTTAACCATATACAACATAGGAGCCACAAGTAATTTATATTTAGAGAAATCACATTGCATATCTATTACATCAACAGGTATTCCCTTTTTCCAAAAGGCTTTATATTGACTTTTTACTAACTCTTCATAATTAACTCCACAATTTCTTGGCCCTTTTGCATCTTTAACAGCCCAACGATTTTCAGTATCTAGTATTATTGCAGTTTCCGCTACAACTGTAGTTCCGATTATTTCATCTAGCTTTGTAAGTATATCCCCTACCTCAGTTACTTCTTTAAATACTCGTGTATTTTCATGACCGCAGTGATCAACTACAGCACCATGAAATTTCTCGCTGGCTCCCCTGCTCTTTCTCCATTGAAAATACTGTACTGTGTCAGAACCATGTGCTACTGCCTGAAGTGAAGAAAGGAGATGCATACCTGGCTTTTTTAATTTACTTAAGGATTGCCAATTAGTCATGCTAGGCGTACTTTCCATCAACATAAAGGGTTTACCGCTCTTTAGTGATCTAAAAAAGTCATGCATCATAGAAATATATGATGCTAAATCAACAAAGTCAGTATCACAATGCCACTCAGGATAATTATCCCAAGATACTATATCTATCTCCTTAGCAAGCTTCCAATAATCCAAGCCTTCATAAAATTCCATAAGATTAGTGGTTACTGATAAATTAGGATTTACTTCTTTTAAAGGTTTCACTTCTTGTCTTATAAAGTCGGTAGTTTGATAGGTTACAAACCTCTTCCAATCTAGATTTAATCCATGAAGAGTTGTATCCCCTTGAGGAGCTGGTGATTGAATCTGAGACCAATCAGTATATGTGTGGCTCCAAAATCCAGTCCACCATGCCTCGTTTAATTCTTCTAAAGTTCCATACCTTTCCTTAAGCCAATTCCTAAAGGCCTCCTGACACAATTCACAGTGACATTCTCCACCGAATTCATTTGAAATATGCCATAGAAGCACACCTGGATGATTGGCAAACCTTTCTGCCAGTTTCCTGTTTAATATTGCAACCTTTTCTCTGTATATAGGTGAGGTGTAGCAATGATTATGCCTTTCTCCATGTAAATTCTTAACTCTGTTAGCGTTAACCCTTAGTACCTCTGGATACTTTAAGGATAACCATGCAGGTCTTGCACCACTGGGTGTAGCCAAAACCACATAAATTCCATTTTTGTAAAGCTTGTTTATAATTTCATCAAGCCATTTAAAATTAAATTTTCCCTCTTCAGGCTCAAGAGCAGTCCAAGCGAAAATACCAATAGTCATTACATTACAATTAGAGAGCTTCATTAATCTTATATCTTCATCTATTATTTCAGGATGCTTTAGCCATTGATCAGGATTATAATCCCCTCCATGATAAAAATGAGGGAATTTTTCATTTATAGGGGCATATTTCTTAACCATAAATATCACCTCGAAATATCTTTAAAAGTATAATATTAATATTGTTATATAACTATATTAATATTATACTATCTATAAAATCCAAATAACAATCAAAGCATATTAAGATAAATATGAAAATATTAAGGTGATAATTATGAGTTATATAATGTTTCCCACTACAACAGATCTAGAATTAAATTTGCCTGTATACCTTGTAGGTGCAGGCTGTAAGCATATTCAAGAACATGTAGTGCGGCCTAATGGATACCCATTTCTTCAGTGGATTCAGTGCAGAAAGGGCTCAGGTGAACTACTAATAGATAACAGAAGGATTTCTGTAAGTGAAAACAAAGGGATGCTGCTTTTCTCAAATATACCTCATGAATATTATTCAGTTACAGATGTATGGGAGGTAGATTGGATTACAATTGGTGGTTTTGCTGGAGAACAAATATTATATAATGCCGGCATTTTAAAATCTGAAGTATTCTTTGTATCAGAACCTGAGCTATTTTTGCTAAGGAGTGAGAAGCTGCTTAAAATGGCAAAATCCTACAATTTCTTAAACAGTCTTGAATGCTCAAAAATTATTTATTCTTTACTTATGGATATTTTGGGCTATACAGCAACTAAAAAAGATGATTTTATGAAAGATCAGTATTCCAGGTTGAAGCCTGTATTAGATTATATTGAGACTAATTATGGCACTCCCATCGCCCTAGATGATCTATCAAAGACTGCCAAACTTACCCCTCAGTACCTGTGTACTCTATTTAAGAAGACTACAGGTATAAGAGTATTTGAATATATTAATAATATACGAATAAAAAACAGCAAAGAAATGCTGCTAAGGTTTAAAGCTATGCCTTTAAGAGATATAGCCAGAAGCTGCGGCTATGATGATGTAAGCTATTTTTGTTCTATGTTCAAAAAACAAGAAAAGCTCACTCCTGGAGAATTTAGAAAGCTCCATGGAGTGTAGCTTTGTGAATTAATGCCTATTTTTTCTTTTTACTATGAGCCTTACTTTTATACTGATTGTTATAGGTTTGTTTACCAGTTTCATTTTGTACATTTGTAATATTACTATTTTCAGGCTGATTTCCCAAACCGATACTATTGGATTGGTTATTGTTTTCATTCAAATTTTGCTTAGTAGTTTCAGTAGTTTGTTCCGTATCACCAGCAGCTTGGTTGTTATTTTCATTTTTTTCCGCTGGCAGGCTTATAGTTGTACTGTCTACTTTGGGTTTATTAATGGTACTAGGATCAATATCTTTTTTTTCACTGCTGTTTAATGAATACACTATTGCTAGAATAACAGCTATAATCACTGGCAAAACTAAAATACTTTTTTTTAATCTAGCATACTTTCCACTTTTCCTTGGTTTTTTATCAACTTTATATAGAAGCAATGTTTTCTTATCCATGCCTTCGTTTAACAATCCCATAATTTCATTTCTTAATTCCTCAACTGAGCCATATCTATCCTTAATATCTATTTGAACACATTTTTGTATTATTCTTTTTATGTTTATATTTACATCTTTATCATAGCTTTCATCCATTAATGGTTCCGTTTCGTTAGATGATGCTTTTCCTGTAACCATAAAGTACATAACCATTCCAATACCATATATATCTGTTTGTACACATGATTGTACTAAACCACGCTGTTCTGGAGCTGCATAGCCGTTTGAACCCATGAATATGGTATCACTATCTTTTTCCACTTTGTATATTTTAGAAATACCAAAGTCAATTAGAAAAACTTTGCCTTCTGGCGTTATCATTATATTGGATGGTTTTAAATCTCTGTAGATTATAGATGGACTAAAGCTATGCAAATAGCCTATTATATCACATATATTCAAAAGAATATGCTTCATATTTTCTAATTCAATAAAAGAATTTTCTCTTATGTATTCATACAATGTTTGTCCATTTATATAGTCCTCAACCATATAAAGATAATCTTTTTCATAAAATATATCAATTATTTTTGGTATACCTGGATGGTTTAATTGTTTTAATATATTAGCCTCTGATAATATGTCTATATTTACCTTATGGTCTTTTTTCATTTCCTTTATAGCCCACAGGTTGTCTAGTCTTATATTTTTACACAAATAGACGGTTCCCATTCCACCTTGTCCTAATACTCTTATCACTTCATATTTACCATCTAGTATATATCCTATATCAAGCATAATTCACCTCGTACATAATTTTTTAATAATATTAATATAACTAAATACTTGCCATTTAATGTTCGTACTATAGTAAATGTAGCATTTCTATATTATATTAACTCATAGTATTAGTCAATCTCTGGAAATAATTACAAAGTGCTATTTTAGCAAAATAGAGGACACAGAGTATATAAAACTCAGTGTCCTCTATTTTTTGTAAGAAATCTATATTTAAGGGGTAACAAACAAAATTATGAGCATACTTTATCCAACTTTTCTTTTAATTTATTTATATCTATTTTAAATAATATATTAACCTCAACGCCAAAATTAGAAATCAAATCATTATATTCCTTCATGTGTGGGTAATCCTTTAATATACCACACTGCATAGCATCTAAATGCTGATTAATCTTTCTTTCATAGTCTTCCAACTTTTGTATCTGTGTATAGTAATTTATAAGCTGCTGAAGCTCATCTTTAGAGAGCTGTAAGGAAATGTTGCCAAACACATCAAACCAATTCTTTAATATAGTCACACTGCTCAATTTTATAAGGTTGAATCTCTTATTTTTAAATAATCTTTCCGTTCGCTCTATATCAGCCTTTATAATTCGAGCATAATTTCTAGATAGTTCTATGCTTTTTTTATGATTTATCTTACTTTGAGACCACATACCACCAAATATAGCTAACAAAGAACCAATTAATGCACCAAGTATTGTGCTTTCAAAACTGAGTTTTTCTACAAGAATAATCTGCCTTGGATTTAGATTGGAAAGCTGATCCTCTATAGACCTCCAACTAAATACAATAAAAACAGTAATAAGTACAAGCAAAATTATGAATACATTCTTCTTCAGTAAAAAATACAATTTTTTAGTATCAATATGTATCCGCCGGCTATTTTTAGGCTTATTGACCTCCACAATCATATAGTTCTCACCCATTCCCCATTCATTTTATAATAAACATAGCATATCCAACCTACCTTATTTTAAGTTTCACTTTTTCTCTTTAGTATACTACATATTATAGCACGCATACCATTTATTTACAATTAATTTATACATATTTTTTCTTGTTATTGTAAATTGTTTTTTTAGAAAGTAAAAGCATGTAGTAATAATGCCTAAACAAAACTTTATGTTTAAAACAAAAGTCTTATTTAATGATTTTTTAGAACTACATGCTATATCATTGAATACTTATAAAGAATTGCTACAAAATTATTATCTTTCCCCTAATTTTAAATTTGGTACTGCATTTAGTGAAAGTGGTGCTGTTCTTCCGTTAATATATTCGAAATACGCTGCACTGCCTATCATAGCAGCATTATCTGTACACAAAATTGGTTCAGGAAAAAGTACTTTTATCCCCTTTTTTTCTCCAGCTTTTATCATACTGTCCCTAAGGCAAGTATTAGATGCAACTCCTCCAGCAATAGCAATTTTATCTACTGCTTTAATTTTACAAGCCTTCATAGCATTATCCACCAAAAAGTCTACCACTGATTTTTGAAAGGATGCTGCCACATCTGCATTATTAATAGGCTCATTTTTCATTTCCATTGAATTAAGATAATTTAATACTGCCGATTTAAGACCACTAAATGAAAAATCTAAGGACTCCTCATGAAACTTTGCTCTAGGAAATTTTATAGCATCTGGATTACCTTCTCTAGATAATTTATCTATTTTAGGACCACCAGGATAACCAAGCCCTATAGCTCTTGCTATTTTGTCATATGCTTCTCCTGCTGCATCATCCCTAGTCTGCCCCATCACCTCAAAATTACCATAATCCTTCATATATACAATAAATGTATGACCTCCAGATACTACTAAACAAACAAAAGGCGGCTCTAAATCCTTGTACTGTATAAAATTAGAGCTTATATGCCCCTCTATATGGTTTACTCCTATCAAAGGTTTCCCTAAAGCATAGGCAAGGGATTTTGCATATTGAACTCCTACCAATAATGCCCCCACCAGTCCTGGTCCATAGGTAACAGCAATTCCATCCATATCGCTAAAGGTCAAATTAGCCTTTTCAAGTGCTTCCTCAACAACAGCACTAATAACCTCTATATGTTTTCTAGAGGCCACCTCAGGAACAACTCCTCCAAATTTAGTATGCGTATCTATTTGTGATGCAATAATATTTGATAATACTTCTCTACCGTTAACAACCACTGCAGCTGATGTTTCATCACAGCTGCTCTCTATAGAAAGTATTTTTATATCCTTATCCATTGTAATACCTCACTTAAATCCTGCGTAAATTTCCACAATAATTATACTTTATTCCTTATTAATTATCAAATTATGATGATAAACCCACAGCTATGAACTATAAATATTCTTATCCACAACATTCTCTACTCTTTTTATTAATTCATGCTCAATTCTTAATTGTTTTTTTGATTTAATATAATCCAAAATACTGCTTGCTTTAAGTACAGGAGTATTTCTAGACTCAATGTGAAGAGTTGTTTCCTGATCTGCCGTAAAAACAACTACAGAATATATTGGAACACCATTAAATACTGGATTTTTCAATATATATTTTATGGACTTTACATGGCCAGAAGATTGCTTACAAGGGTTGTAAAACTGTTTTTCATAGATATTGTCACCGCCGCCTCTTTTCTTTTGTGTCCAATATTCCTCATTCTCATTACCAATTATAGTACCCTTCATATTTTTTGTCTCAATGCAGAATAATCCATAGGGCGAAATTACCAAGTGATCTACTTGCGCTCCTTTTTGATTATTTCCAATAGTTATATCATTATATACAATATATTCATTGGGTAACTGTTCCAAAAGATTAGCTACCTTCATTTCACCCTCTATTCCATAGTTGTATATTCTGATTTTTCTAGATTGGTAAACAATCAATAAAAGAAATGCTGAAAAAGCCGCTACTGGTATTATCACATTATGTAACTTTTTATATAATACTATAGATAAAATACATCCAATTAACCCCAAAGCCTCAAAAGCTAAGTTTCTATTTTTCCTTCTAGTTAACGATTTTTGTTTATTTTTAATGACTGCCAATTCACAATATTGATTCAGATCTTAAAGAATCTAAACCTCTCCTTTCCTTATAATTATAACAAACAAATACGAACATACTTTCTAATTTTAGTTAATCTATGGTATAATACTAATATAAATTAAAAATAATACAGAAACAAGAGCTAAGAACAAAACAATATAACTTATAAATTCCTGCAAAGTAAAAAGTAATTCTAAGGAGCTTGCTATGAATAATAATTATGCTAAGATAATAGTAACCGGTTCTCCTATATCAAAATCAAATTTTAAATTGTTTAATGTAAATGGAAGAGCTATACTTCCCTACAATTCTGGAAAATATCACGACAGATATGCCTTATATGAGGAGAGAATTGCATACGAAGCAAGGCTGCAAAATCCTAATATAGTGCTTTCAGAGGCACTTATTGCTGTGCTAAAAGTTTACTATAAGAGCAGTAAAAGGCACCCCGACACAAATAACATTACAAAAAGTATATTTGATGGAATTGAGAAAAGTGGACTCATTATAAATGATGCTCAAATTAGAAGGCTTATTATAGAAGAGTTTTATGATGCCAAAAATCCACGTTTTGAACTTGAGCTTTTTGGTGAAAGTACATATACAATGAAATATGAAATAGTGCAGCGAGAAATTTTTGAAGAACCATTAAGTTATGAGCCGCCTTCAAATAAAAAAACTGCTGCCAAGATAAAGCAAGCTGATAAAAAACAGGACTCTGATAAAAATTGCTGCGAATTATGCGGGAAGAGCTTTGCCAGCTCAGAAATAGTTACAGCTAATAAAGGACAAACAATAATTTGTAGAACATGTCTAAAAAGATTATTTTAATTACTATAAATAATTAAAGGGAGGTTGTCCTCCCTTTATTATTCTTTATAAATTAAATCTATTTATCTCTGATATCATATCTCTGGTTGCTCCTGCAAGTTTTTCAGCTGAGTTTGCTACTTCCTCAGAATTCATATTCATTTCTTGTGAAGAAGCGGCTATTTGCTGAGCTGCTGCAGATGTTTCTTCTGAAACAGATGAAACATTTTCAACCTTAACTATTATTTCATCCTTTTCAGTATTTATAATTGCAGCTGATTCATTTATAGCTGATATTTGAGGAAGTATGTTGCCTATTGCTGCGATAATTTCCTTAAAGGATTCCATTGAAGCTTTTGCAACATGTATTTGATTTGAAAGTTCCTCATTAACATGCTTAGTTGAGTTTTCAACCACATTAGCTGTGTAATTTATACCATCCAATAATTTTTTTATATTTGAAGATGATATTTTAGACTGTTCAGCAAGTTTCCTTATTTCTTCAGCAACAACCGCAAAGCCTTTTCCTGCTTCTCCAGCTCTTGCTGCTTCAATAGCAGCATTTAGTGCTAATAAATTTGTTTGATCTGCTATGCTGTTAATAACATCTGTAATTTCGTTAACCTTATTTACATCCTCACCGAACTGCGCAATTTTCTCAATTAGTTCTCCAAAGGCCACATTTAAATCCTCAACTGAATCAGCCATGCTTTGCAGCTGATTACTGCTATCCTTTGCCATACTATTGATGTTTAGAGCATTTTCACCAACTTGGTCTATCTTTGCGGCTATATTTGTTACCTCTTTACCAAAATCAAGAGCATAATTATTTACTGTAGATAATTGTTCTGCTTGTGATGAAGCACCTTGTGCCACTTCTTGAACAGCGTTTGAAACCTCTTGTGATGAGGATGATAGCTCCTCTGAAATAGAAGTAAGGTGCTCGGATTGTGATTCTACTATTTCTGCAGTCCCTTTAATATCTAAAAGCACTGCACTAAAATTATTAAGCATAGAATTAAATCCTTTTGACAACATTCCAAGTTCATCATCAGACTTAACTGGAACATTTTCTATCTTCAAGTTTCCTTTTTCAACCTCTTCCATTGCATTAACAACATTTGAAATAGGCTTAGTTGCTCTTCTTGAAATAATTAAAGTCAAAACTGAACCTATAACTAACACTAATCCGCCTACTCCAAAAAGCACTAACATAGCCTTATCCTTAGCACCAGTAAAATCTTCAAGATTACCGCTTAAAGCAATAATCATGTCCCATTTTTGATAATAAGTATAATATGCAAATTTTTGCTTTCCATTATGTGTATAATAAACAACCTTCACCTTTGACATTCCATAGTCTTGAGTAGTAAATGTTGATATATTGCTTACCATTTCTTTAATTTGTGATTCGCTCATTAAGCTTTTGCCAACTTCTGATTGATCTGGATGGTAAACTCCAACTCCGGTGGAGTCTACAACATACCCGTAACCATTCTTTCCAACAGCACGAGAAAGTATATATTTCTTAAATTCGCTCTTAGCTTCATCCTGAGATTTTGCATTTCTATTTAACCCGTCTGCCACATCCCATGCGCACATAACTCTTTCTGACATTTGTTCTGAAAGTACCTTATCAGATTCACTAACTATAACATAATAGCTTGGAATTGCTATTGAAATAATTGTAACTGCAACCAAGGCAATTACTGCTAACATTAGCTTTACACTAATTTTTTTTATTTTCATAGAAATCTTCCTTTCGTATTTACAATGATTATCATGTAATATTGATTATCGTATATTTTTTTCATTTCTTCAATATATTTATAAAATAAATTTATTTTTATTAAAGATTATTTTTCTATAATCAATCTCAATTACGTAAAGCATAAATAATATATATTGAGGAGGTGAATAACATGCCATTAGAGTACAGGCTATTACAATTTGAAAAGGTTAGCTCTCTTATTGCAATAATTGGAGCTGTACTTTTGTATATTTCTGCTTCCAAGGCACAAGTAATTGAAATTGAACAAGCTCAGGGCATTCAAACAAATTCTACGGAAATAAGTCCTTCTCAAATAACAGCGATTGCAGAACGGATTTTACTAATAGGCAGAACCTTATCAGCCATAATTGCCAAAACTAGACTAAAAGAAAGAGAACAACAAGTTATATTAGGAAAAAATACTGCTGCATCGCTGGAACCAAATATTCTAATTAATAATGGTCACTGGATTGTAGTATTAGGTACCATTATAATAGCAATAGGTACTCAGAAAAGAGCAAATCAAGGGGCACAAATTACTATAGTATAATTTAATGGTTATATTATTTAGAGCTGCTGCATTTAATACTATTTATCGTCAAATTACAGCTACTCTTCAAAGATTTTTATTGCTATTCCTTGATACCATAGGCTTATACTCCATTATTGACCAACAAAAAAAGAGTCATATTTAGACTCTTTTTATATGCAATTAATTTTTTCTTTTCCATGATTTTATTGCATCAGGAAAATCTTCTGTATACCCAGTATGTGTTGTAAAAAGCATTGAAATATGCTTAAGCTTTGCAAGTTTTTTTAAAGATTGTTTTTGCATCTGAGTATTCATATTAGGAAGACTAAAAAACGGACGAACTATACCATGATGAATACTCAATGTATCGCCAGTAAATAAGTAGGCTTCATTTACTAAATAACACATGGAGCCAACTGTATGACCTGGTGTAGATATTGCCTTCACGGAAATGCTGCCAATATTTATACTTTCTCCATCCTTCAATAATACGCAGGACCTGTTAATATTTTTATCATGATACGATATCATGTCTTCATTTACAGACATATATACCACAGCATTATTAAATAGCTGCATAGCTTCAGCACTATTATGATGGCTGTGAGTCAGAAATACATGGGATATGCTATTTGGATTTATGTTCAAACTCTTAAGCTGACATGCTATGATATCTTTGTCAACTCCACAATCTATACCAATAATATTCTCTTTGTCTCTATATATGTAGGCATTTACCATGTTATCTTTTATTGCATATATATTCTCTGTAATTTTCTTTGTTTCAATTGGGCTAAAACTCATATCTTACACCTCTTTGTATATACAATTATTGTATCGGAACGTTAATCTACATAGCAGTTGCAGAAGCAATCTTCTTTTTTTCATATTGTCTAAAGGTTAGATATTGTGAATGAACTACCTCCCCAACTTTTTTATAGCCAAACTTCTCATAAAAATGATGATTTTTATAGTTTTCTTCAGCAGTAATAAGAGTCCAAAGAGTTGCTTCTGTAAGCTTATCTTCAACATAATTAACTAAACAAGTACCAATGCCTCGATTTTGATAGTCCGGGTCCACACATATCATGTTTAGGTGAAAATGCCCTTCACCCCAATTATATATATGAACCACTCCAACTATTTTTTTATCCAATACAGCCTTATAAAAAATGTCTTTTGTTAACTTTTGTAGTGTTCTAGTGATATTTTCTGTATAAGACGGACTTTCCCCATACTTTTCAAAATCATCTTTAAAGCATTTTTTTTGAAGTTCTCGGATTCTATATACATCATAAATCTCTGCCTCTTTAATATAGATTTTCATCAATACCTCTCCTTAGAAATGTTTATAAAAATTTTCCAATTAAATTAATTATGAACATTTACATGGTAATTTAATCACCTATCTACTAAGAATGGAATAATTAAGGGTATGAATTAAATTCATACCCTTAATCTTATATTTTATATATTCTTGCTTCATATGGTCTTAAATTTATTGTTCTTATATCTCCGGCATTTTCAATATCATAGTTCGATAATAGAAGTTCAGCCTTTTCATAATTTATATCTTCTGGTAATATAAACACTGGTTCATTTCCAAAAAAATTAACTATTACTAAAATTCTCTCACCGTTAAGTTCTCTTATATATGAATATATCTCTTTATGTTCTCTATTTACGTCCTTAAAATCGCCATAAACTAGAGTGTCAGTACTTTTTCTAAGGGCTATAAGTTTTCTATAATAATGAAATATAGAATTGGGATCCTGGAGCTGTTTTTCTACATTTATATCTTTATAGTTGTAATTAACCTTTATCCAAGGTGTTCCTGTAGTAAAACCGGAATTTTCACTGCTATTCCATTGCATTGGAGTTCTTGAATTATCCCTTGAAGTATAATGAAGTCCTTTTATATAATTTTCTTCACTTACAAGACCTGATTGAACTAAGTCCTTATGTTTATTAAATACAGATACATCTCTATAGTCATTCAATTGAAACTCCCAAGCATTGGTCATTCCAATTTCGTCTCCATAATATATAAATGGAGTTCCTTTTTGAGTCAACTGAAGTGTTACAAGCATCTTAGCTGATTCTGCCCAATATTTTTGGTCATCCCCAAGTCTTGATACTGTTCTTGTGGTATCGTGATTTGAGTAAAATAGTGGACACCAGCCTTCTTCTTCTTTTCTAAGCTGCCAGCCGCTCATATTAACTTTTATATCTTTAATTAAATCAATAGGTTTTCTTTCCCAATCTCTATTCCCCTTACCTACACTATGCATGTCAAAATGAAAAGTAAAATCTAATTCTCCCTGATCAGTACCAGTATAAATGTAAGCATTATGGTATCCTATACCACCTGTTTCACCTATTACTACATGATAATCTGTGTTAAATACATCTCTTCTTAACTCCTTTAAATAATCATGAACTGATGGGAGGTTTTGAACGTACTTTAAAAAGTCTCCATAAACTTCTCCCTCTTTAATAATTCCATCTGGAAAGTTTTCATCCTTTTCCAAATGGTTTATAGCATCCATTCTAAAACCATCTACACCCTTATCTATCCAATATTTTATCATTTCTTTTATTTCTTCTCTAAGCTTCTCATTTTTCCAATTTAAATCTGGCTGTTTCTTTGAGAAAATGTGAAGATAATATTCTCCAGAACCTCCATCATACTCCCATGCGCTTCCTCCAAAAAATGATCCCCAGTTATTTGGGACTTGTCCATTTTTTCCTGGATGCCATATATAATAATCTCTATATGGATTATCTTTACTCTTTCTACTTTCTACAAACCAAGGATGTTCATCTGAAGTGTGGTTAATTACAAGGTCCATAACAAGCTTCATTCCTCTATCGTGAAGACCTTCAATTAAAGCATCACATTCCTTTATTGTACCAAACTCGTCCATTATATCTCTAAAATCACTTATATCATATCCATTATCATCATTAGGTGATTTATTTATTGGATTTAAATAAAGTATATCAATTCCAAGTTCTTTTAGATAATCAAGTTTTTCTATTAAGCCTCCTAAATCACCTATACCATCTCCATTAGAATCCTTAAAACTTCTTACATAGGCTTGATAGGCTATTCCTTCCTTCCACCATTTTTTATCCATAATTATTCCTCCCTATAATTGTTTTTTCTATATCATGTATTTCAAATTAACATTCTAGCTAACACTTTTATATCCAATCAGTTATCTCTAGCCTACTTAATTATTGTGGATTTACCACCACATATATAATATCACATTTAAGCCAATTTATGGAACACGTATAACAAACATTCTCTTTGCGTAACAGTATAAAATATGGAAATGCACAATAAATCAATTAAAAAATAGTATAATTAGTATAAATATTTCTTAAAGGTGATATTCTTGATATATAAAGCTATATTAATAATTTTAATTGTTCTATCCTTTATAACCAAAAACAAAAATATGACTATTGCCGCCTTTGCTGTTCTAGTATTATCTATAATTAATAGCGAAAAACTTATTTCTTTTAGCGAAAAGTACTTTATGGATATAGGTATGACCTTCTTAATGATTTGGATGCTTATACCTTTATTAAAAATACAGGGGTCATTTTCTTCAAATATAAAAGATATGTTAAATTTTAAAGGAATGGTCTCCTTTGCAGCTGGTATAGCAGTTGTATTATTAGCCGCTAAAGGGGTCAATTATCTGAAAGGAAGTGCAGATACTCTTACAGGTGTTATACTGGGTTCGATAATTGGGGTAGCCCTGCTTGGTGGTATTCCAGTTGGTCCTTTAGTAGCCTCTGGTTTAGCCTATGAATTTATGAGAGTTTTTGGATTCATAAGTAAAAAGGGTCTTTAATAAGTTTGGCTGCATTTTGTCATTTATCTCAGTATGCAAATATTTAGCTAAAACACAAACCCATCATCTAACAATATTAGATGATGGGTTAATAGGTGATGATATCACAAAGCTATTTAAGTACTGATATCTTTTAAATTATGAAGTACTTTAAGTTAATATATTCTCCACAGCGGTTAGCGAATGTAAGCCCAATCTAAGATTGTGGTGATGATATCTCCTAAAACATGAAATACTAATAGATACTGTATTCCCCATATAGGTTAGTGAATGTACGCTCGATCTGAGATCGAGAGAGATTTTTGATCACTTGAGTAAAAAGCTTTCGAAACCGTCCACATATTTTGTAGGTGAGAATTCTATTATCTCATATTCAGCTACTTGTTTTATATAAAAAGGGTCTTCTTTTATTATCTCTTCAACTTCTTCCTTGTTTTTTGCATTGCATAATATGATTCCGCCTGTTCTTGGATTCTTTCTTCCTGAACAAATAAAATTTCCAGAAGAATAATACTTATCCAAAAACCCTATATGCGCATTCAATTCACTCTCTACAGCTTCTATGGATTTTACATAGGTAAGATTTAAAATAAACATATTTACCTCCCCTTATTTACTCTTTTTATTGCTTTAAGTCCAAATAAAAATCTAATTATAGGCACTTTATTAATTATATACTTATAAAATGCTGCACTAATTAGCAAAGTTAATATTGTTATAATTATAAACTTAGTATAAACACCCATAGGCAGCCTTACTATATAGAAACCTATGTATACTAATATAGTCTGATGTATTATATATAACGGAAGCCCTGCCTCATTTATATAGGATAGAAATGGATGTTTAAAATTAAGATATTTATGTGCATAGCCAATTATGACAATTAAAGTAAGCCATGTTGCAAGACTTACCATAAAAACCTCTACTATTGAGAATATTCTTAAGGTACTAAAATATTCATTTCCTAATATGAACCATAAGCAAACAGGAACATAAATTATAAGAAAAATAAACGCCTTAAATCTAATTTTATCTATACAGTTTTGAAGCTTGTCATTACTAGCTATTATGTAGCCTAGTATATAAATGAATATAAAATAAAAGGGATTTTTTCCGCTTGGACCTGGTAGCAAGCTCATTAACCCTAAAGGTATAAACATAAATATCAGAACCCAATGGATATCAGCAAAGCTTTCTATTTTTAATACAAGGATTTCATTACTTTTTCTTATACACATAAATAGCGGTAATGTAATAATTGAGAAAATAAACAAGTAGAATATAAACCACAAATGAGCCGGAGTAAAAGTGCCATTATAACCAGATAAATTAGAGAAATTCGTAAAGAAACCAGTTAAAAACTGAATATATCCTTGGAAATAACCCTGTTCACCAATACAGGATAAATACCCCATGGGTGGAACAATAATACATACACCAAATACAAAGGGCACAAGTAATCTAATAAATCTTTCTCTCATATATTCACTACTATTTCTCACCCCAAGAGAGTACCAGCTAGCTGCGCCACTTAGCCAAAACAATAAAGGCATAAACCAATACTGTACTAGAGCAATAAAATAACTTAAAACTTGACTTGTTTCAGTATTTTTAACGAAGAAGGTTCCCCAAAAGTCAAATATAACAGCTGCATTAAATGGAAATAGCAGCAGAATACATAATCCTCTTAACCAATCTATATCGTCTCTTCTTTGGAATCTCTTATTTTTATCCTGAGCTTTTCTCTTTCTTCTACTCCTTACCATTAACCTCCTATAGTACCTCCTTGCACCATGCTTCTAATTCGCCTTCTTTCAAAAAACCTTCAGAAGCTGTTTTTTCTCCAATCTTATATGAAGCGAATACAGAAGCCTTTTTTATAGCATCATAGGGATTTTTATACTTATTATATTCATAAATAAAGGAAGAAAAGAAAGAATCACCAGCGCCAACGGTATTTATTACTGGTCTAGTATAATATGCTGGTATTCTCTCAATAAAGTTATCTTTTTTTACTGCCATCAGTGAGCCTTTGCTTCCCATGCCGATTACTACTATTTCATTCCCATACGTATCCATAACCTTTTTAGCCCACTCTTCAGGTTCGCAAGGTAAGCGTTCATCACTCATAAATAATATATCTGCATTACTCATGAAATCCTTATTGTATTCATCCTTTAAATCTGAAATCACATGAACATCAGTAGCAATTAATTTGCCTAAAGCCTTTGCTTTCTTCAAATATTTTCTCGAAAAATTGATATTACATAAAACCGCAGTAGAACAAGCTTCTAAAGCAGGTAAAAATATTTCTTCATGTACTTGACTTTCCTGTATATCTTTTAAATCCGTATTTAATGATCTTCTTCCTGTTTTATCATATAGTATAACAGTCTGAGGGTTTTCTTCTATGCTCTTAGATAGATATTCCGTTGATATTCCTTGCGCTTGTATTTCAGCTTCAATGGTTTTTCCTAAAATATCTTTCCCGATAATTGATATTAGTTTTACTTCCTGTCCCAATGTATTTAACGCCTTAGCAATATTATATCCTACACCAGACACACTGCTCTTAACTCCAAAAAATGAGAAGTTGATAGGTGTGTAATCATATGGAAAATCATCAATTTTTAGATTTGTTTCTATGTTCAATAAGCCTGATACTAAAATACTCATACCATCATACTCCTTAGTTTATAATTATTTTATACTTAAGAATTATCAGCTAAATTTTTTATTTCCTCACCAGCTAGTCTATATATTGTCCATTCATCCATAGGTTTTGCCCCTAATCCTTTATAAAATTTAATTGATGGGATATTCCAGTTAAGACAGCTCCATTCAACTCTTCCGCAGTTCCTCTCAAGAGCTAAATTAGCAATAAAAGAAAGGGCTACTTTTCCAAATCCTTTTCCTCTCATCTCTGGCTTAATATATAAATCCTCAATGTATATACCGGGAAGTCCTGTAAATGTTGAGAAATTTTCAAATAAGATTATATATCCTATGGCATTGTCCTGGTATTCAAGAATAATTGCTTCCGCAGCCTTCCTTTGAAATATAGACTCCTTTAAAATTTCCTCTGTTGCCTTAACTTGATGTTCAAGACTCTCATAGGCTGCCAACTCCATAATGAGATTGTAAAGCAATGACACATCTTTTTCTTCTGCAAATCTTAATTTATAATCATCTATTTTCGTATTTATTTTATTGTTCACTAATTATACCGTCCCTTCTAACATAAGTTGGTAATCTTTATTTGCGGAATTTATAGAAAATAATAGTAATGTGATTATAACATGATTTCCCTGAAAGTAAAATACCGTAACAAGGGGTAATAATATCCACAAGAAAACATTTAATGTAATAATCCAAGAAAAATAAAAGCTTAAAAATATCAATAAGCATTGTCCTAATTTTAAATATAATCTATAATATTATTAAATAAATAACCTCATTATTTAATAACTTGTATAAAGGAGACTTATTCACATGTCGAAGAAAATTATATGTTGTATATTAATTATATTAGTTATTATTATTCCTCAAAATGTATATGCTGCCGCTAGCCAAACAGAAAATAATGTAATCTTTTTAGATGGAAAATGGCGATTACATTTCGGTACTGATACTAAGTTTAGCGGAAATAACTTTGATGATTCTTCTTGGCAAAATTTACCCTTTAAGTACACACGTGTGAATAATGATGTTAAAAAACAAAATACAGTTATGTGGGCTAGAAAACATTTTAGTATATCATCTTCAATGAAAGGGATATGGCTTTCAATATTTATAGGGAACTTGCAAAATGGACATGAGATTTATTTAAATGGAAAATTAATTGGTCAAACGCCAATGGCTCCAAATCAATATTTTAATGAATGGAATGAAAAGCATCTTTATTTATTACCACAAGACTACATAAATTATGATAATGATAACGTTATAGCTATTAAAACCTATTCAACCTATGAATATGGTATAGCTGATGGAATCTTTATTTCATCAACTTCTTATGCACAAGCATATTATAAAAGTGATATAACCTATGAATGTGATCCTTACTATGCTTTTGTAGTATTGGCTTTCATTACTTTTTCCTATTTCATGGTATTACAACTTAGGAATAAAGAAAATTATAAGTATCTATTTTTTTCATTAATATGGTTGTGCGCTGGGGTACATTCAGTAAACTTTATAATATACAGATTGCCTGTTTCATATATTAACTATCAAAAAATTATCTTTATCTTTGTAGGTTTAATAGCTCCGCTCACACTACCATTCATAAAGTATTACTTAGAGATACAAATCCATAAATGGGAAAAAATCGTCTTAACAGCAATCGGTTTCAGTTTAATATTTGGAGATTTAATATGCAGAAATATTGCTGAATTATTCATATACAGACGACTTTCTGTATACATTGGAGCAATATTGGGAGTTTACTACATTATAATTCTATTCTCTAAAATAATACGCAAGGATATCCGAGCCCTAAAGCTCAGTGTATTTATATTAATAGCTTATATATTTCAGCTAAATGATGCCATAAACGCATTATTTGGCAGTGCTCCCAGAGCAGGCTTACAATTTAATATACCAACAATAATAATACTTCTGAGCATAATATCTATAGAATTAGTTCGTGATTATAACTCTATTTATTTTAGATCAACTAGAGATGGTTTAACTGGAACGTATAATCGTCTTTATTTTAGGAATATACTATTAAAGGAATTAAATAAAATCAACCAGGGTTTTAGCTCATTAATTATAATAGATATAGATGATTTTAAATATGTAAATGATACATATGGTCATGTAACAGGAGATCTAGTATTAAAGACTACAGCACGTACCTTGAATCAAAATATACCTGCTGGTTCCACTCTGGCACGCTATGGTGGAGAGGAATTTATTATACTAATAAATGACTGTAATCCTGATATGACCTATGAAATAGCTGAGAATATTCGTAAAGCCATAGAAAATCAATTTATACCCTACAATTCAAACCATATCCTTAAAATTACAATAAGTGTTGGGACAACCACTTGGAATACAAAATTAGGTTTCTTCAGCGCTGAAGAACTTGTGGACCAAGCTGATAAGGCTCTTTATTATTCAAAGAGGAATGGAAAAAACCAAGCTACCTGCTTTTATGATCTAGACAAAAATAATACAATTGACGAAAAAAGTAATGATGAAGGATAAATGCTTCATCATTACTTTTTAAATTTCAATTAATAACTGCTGGCCTCTGATGTCTATAACTTCAACCTGTGTAAAACTATAATCTACATTTTTCTTAAAACTTTGTGTTATGCCAAAATCTTCTCTAAAATGCATAGGTATTAAAGATTTAGGCTTAAGTTTTTCAATAAAGTATTTAGGACCTAGTGAATAATAATCTTTCAACCTAGAATCCACTGGAAAAAAAGCTATATCTATATTTTCTTCTTTAATCTTCTCTATTTCCTCTTTAAACCAAACTTCAGCCTTTTTATTTTGTTCCTCTGGTTCATCCCACCAATACCAACAATTTAAATCTCCTGCATGAAAAATGGATATCCCCTCCACTCTTACCAGGAATGATACACCTATATCAGTGGAACCAAATGCCTTGATGCTAACTTCACCTATCTGCAATTCTTCATAAGCAGAAATCTTGTTTATGCTTTCGCTTGTTTCCCCGATGTTAATGTCGCTGCTTAATATATACTTTATATTAGAATTTACATTCTTCCACTGTAGTATTATTGGATTAAAATGATCTGCATGACTGTGAGAAGAGAAAACCATTATATTTTTTTCCGTAATTAAATCTTCTTCACCTACAGCTCCATTTGAAACTACCTTATTTCCTCCATCAACAGAGTCAAGATAGTAATCAAATATCAATAGATATCTAGGCGTTTCCACTGAAAAAGCACTATTGTATAAATAATTAATCTTAACTTCCATTTTTTTAATTTCCTTTCTTCTAATTTAATATCTTTACGTTCTTAATTTTATTATAAACTAGATTCTACTATTTTAGTTTTTGTTTTATAATATTTATTGTAAACAAATTGAAAGGAGTAAATAAAATGAAATTTACTTTTGATCACAACAATATAAATGTATTAGATCTAGATAAAAGTCTAGCCTTCTATAAAGAAGCCTTAGGTTTTGAAGAGGTTAGAAGATACATACCAGAAGACAACAGCTTTATACTTGTTTTCCTTGGAGATGGAGTTACTGGCCACAAGATAGAACTTACATGGCTTAGAGACAGAAAAGAACCGTATAATCTTGGAGATAATGAAATTCATCTTGCAGTTAGAGCAGACGATTTCGATGCAGCTTATGAGCATCATAAAAAAATGGACTGCATTTGCTATGAGAATAAACCAATGGGCTTATACTTCATAAGTGATCCTGACGGTTACTGGACAGAAATTCTTCCATTAAAATAACACCCTCTATTTAGCAGTGAGAGGACTTATTCTTCTCCTGCTTATAAATTCTATTATCATCACTGCTAATAACCATTATAGGAGCCAAGTACTTTAACCACACTATGTTCTCTTATTTTAAGTATTGCTTGTCTCACATTTTCATCCTGAGGATAGCTTCCATCTATATCCATATAGAAATTGTATCCACCAAGTGCTTTTTTCGTCGGTCTTGATATAATGGAACTCAAATTAATATTTCTATCAGAGAATTCATTTAATATGCTGGCTAATATTCCAGGCTTATTTAATGCATCCATAACAACTATTGTGGTTTTATATTTATCTTCATTTGCATTTACTAAGTTTTCCTTTGAGAGAACAATAAATCTTGTCTTATTATCAGTTGAATCCGTTACATTCTCTATTGTTAAGCTAAACTCATTTGAATCATTTAGCATATGTATTGGTATTATTGCCGAATCACCTAATTTACCACCCTTAGCAAGATCATAGGATTCTGCATTGCTTTCAGTAGTTATAATCTTAGCATTATCAAGCTTCTCTAAAAATGCACAGCACTGCCCTTGGGTTTTAAATTGGGCATAAACCCTTTCTATTTTTGAAATATCTTCTACATTTGATACAAATGCAAATTGTACAGGGACCACTACTTCGCATATAATTTTTAATTTGGTTTGTGCAAGCAAGTCTAAAGAAACTTGCACGAATCCATCTAGTGAGTTTTCAATGGGTATAACTCCAATTTCACATTCCTTTCCTATTGAATTGAATGCCTTAGCAATTGTAGTATAAAACTTCATATCAAACTCACAATTAACCGCCTCTTTATACTTTTTCACTGCTAATTCACTAAAGGTTCCTGAAGGTCCAAGAGTAGATATCTTTTTCATGTGTTATCCTCCATAAATATATTTTCCTGCATATATTAAAATTAAAGGAGTAACTCCTTAAGCTACCCCCCTAATTAGGCTATTTTTCAGTTTTTTCATTGTCCTCTTTTATTAAATATAGTAAATTATCATCTAGATTATAATAAAGTGGTGCTATTAAAATGTTAGGATATCTATTTCTAAGTCTTTTAGCTTCACTAAGTACAAAATCTATTTCATTTCCTATTTCAAACATAGGAGCAAAATGAGTAAAATGCTCTTCTGCCCATTCTCTGTCCCAGCCAGCTGTATTAACTAATCCATCAATGAAATTCTCTCTCTTGGATACTAAATTTACCATACCGCAGTTATTATGTGCAATTAATGCTATTACCTTTACTCCCCCTATTGCAATAGCATAGGAAACCTTGAATTCACTATATCTTAAGTTTCCTCCTCCTGATCTCAATATGTAAGCAAAATTATCAGGTATTTTAAGTGATTTTCTGTTGTCCATGCACATTCCTACCAATAATTGCGCCTTTGTAATTGAATCATACTGACGACCTAAGTTATGATATTCCAATAACAAACCAATTGGCGTGTCCTTATATTCATTAAATATGTCCTCAGTAGCTCTAACCTCAACTAATCTGTTCATAAGCCCCTCCTAAATGTACAAACTTTTTCGGTAAATCTCTCCTTCTAATATGTTATGTGCCTCTAAATGTATATTATATACCATATTTTGGCACAAATAAAGTATTTCCTTTACCTACATTATAAACTACATTTAGTTTATTCTATATTAAAAATTAAAATTTTGCAAGTTTTAATTAAAGCTCCTTCAAATTTTTGAAGGAGCTTATCATCAATAACTAAATTTTTAGTTTTAACCTCTTGATTTTGTGGATACTTCAACCTTTACTCTTCTTCCGCATAATCTTTCATCTATGCAGTTATTTAGTATACGCTTTGCAGCACTTTCAGTTACGTCAACAAAGGAGAATTTCTCAAGAATATCTATATCTCCTATATCCTCTTTATTAACTCTTGCCGTCTGATTAAAGAACTGAAGAAGTATCTTAGGATTTAATCTATCCTTACGTCCTACAGTAATAAATAATCTTATAAAATTCGTATCTGATCCTATATTATTTTCTGTATATTCAAAACTTACTTCTTTATCATATACTATTTTCATTAAAGCAGCTGCAACATCTACTAAATTGAACTCTTCATCAAGATCTGCTGCCAGAGGAACAAATCTTTTATAATCTTCGTTTTCTAGAGTCTCTTTAACTCTTGTAAATATATTCTTATATTTTGCAAAGAATATATCATCGATTGTAGGTATTTCTTTTCTTTTTATTTTACTTTTTGTAGCTTTTTCAATCTGTTTTAAAGTTATATATTCTCTTGAAGTAACAAGTGTGTAGGCTACACCTTCTTTTCTTGCTCTTCCTGTTCTTCCTATTCTATGAACGTATGATTCTACATCCTGAGGTAAATCATAATTTATTACATGTGTTACGTTCTCAACATCAATACCTCTTGCAGCTACATCTGTAGCCACTAAAAACTCAAGATTTCCTTCTTTGAATTTTCTTAGGGTATTCATTCTTTGGTTTTGATTCATATCCCCATGCATTCCTTCAACGCTGTAACCTCTAGCCTGCATAGCTCCAACTAACTCGTCAACACCTTTTTTAGTCTTACAGAAGATGATTGCAGTAGACGGTTCATCCACATCAAGAATTCTGCATAAGGATTCAAATCTATCCTTTTGTTTAATTTCATAATAGAACTGTCCAATAGTAGATACAGTCATGGCATTTTTAGCTATTGTTATATGTTTTGTTTCAGCTTTCATATATCTCTTAGCTAATTTTTTAATTTCATCAGGCATTGTAGCTGAAAACAGCATTGTTTGTCTTTCACTATTTGAGTTCTTTACTATGTATTCTATGTCCTCAATAAATCCCATGTTAAGCATTTCGTCCGCTTCATCAAGAACTAGAAAATTAATATAACTTAAATCAATTATTCCTCTTCTCATAAGGTCCATAACTCTACCTGGAGTACCTACTATTATATCGACACCGCTTTTTATAGCCCTTATTTGTCTTTCTATAGGTTGACCTCCATATACAGGAAGTAACTTTACTTTAGTATATTTAGCTATCCTTGCAAGCTCATCATTAACCTGAATAGCTAACTCTCTTGTTGGAGCTAGAATCAAGCTGTTTATCTTTCCAGGTTCTCTTACAAGATTATTTAAAAGGGGTGCTCCAAAGGCAAGTGTTTTACCTGTACCTGTCTGTGCTTGACCGATAGCATCGTATCCCTCTAACAGAACAGGTATCACCTCAGCTTGTATTTTTGAGGGCTCTTCAAAGCCCATGTCATCTATGGCCTTAAGTATATTTTCATTAAGACCTAACTCATTAAATTTTCCCATATTCATTCCTTCTTCCAAACATAAATCAATTCATTATAATATAGTATCTCTACATTAACAAGGCTTAATTATAAATTAAATTTACTAACTTGGTTAATCATTTCATTTGTCATATTATTTAAGTCCTCAGCAGTTCTAGAAACTTCCTCACTAGATGCATTCATTTCCTGTGAAGATGCTGCAATTTCCTCGGATGATGCGGAGGTCTGTTCTGCAACTGAAGAAGCACGTCCTATCATATCCATTATATTGTCTTTTTCTCTATTTATATAAATTGCACCTTCGTTAACTTCCTCTATCTTAGGGAGTATATTTCCTATTTCAGTTATAATATCCTTGAAAGAACCTACTGAATCCTGCACTATACTAACTTGATTACCTAAATCACTGCTTGCTTCATCAGTTTTTAAAACTACTTCACTTGTTTCCTCAATTACTCTATTTAATAAACTATTAATATTATCTGCTGATCTCTTTGATTCTTCTGCCAGCTTTCTAATTTCATCAGCTACAACTGAAAATCCCTTTCCTGCTTCACCGGCACGGGCTGCCTCAATTGCCGCATTCAAGGCTAATAGATTTGTTTGTTCTGAAATTGAATTCATTAAAATTATAATTTCTTGAATTTCGTTTATATTATTTCCTAATCCATTTATTTTATCACTAATATTCTTAAATGAATTATCTATATTTTCAATTGATTTTATCAGAACCTCAAGACTTTTATTACTTTCTTTTGCCATAGAATCTATATTTTTTGCATTATTATCTACATGTCCAATGGAGTTTACTATTTTTTCAATGCTTTCTCCAAAGTGCTCTACACTATGAGTTGTTTCCACTAAATCCTCTGCCTGACTACTTGACCCCCTAGCTATCTCTTGAATAGCATTTGCTACCTCATGAGATGATGCTGACATTTCCTCTGCTACTGCTGAAAGAGAGGATGATTGCTCATTTATAGCATTTGAATTTAACTTAATAGATTGTAAAATGTGATGAATATTAGTTATTGATTTTCTTAGAGCTCTATTCATAATACCGAATTCATTTTTATTTGAATCATCTATAATAACTGTTAAATCACCCTCTGCTATTTTGCCAAGATTCTCTATTATTTCTTTTGAACAATTTTTTACGATTAATAATATTAGTAACACGATTGCAGCAGAAACTAATATAACCAAACATCCTGCTGTGAAAAACACTCCAATGCATTTTTCATAAGACTTTTCACTTAACGATTTTTCCGCATCAGCTTGATTACTGTTTAAATCTGCTAAAGCATTTAATGTTTTAACAACATTTTCACCTTTAACAGTATATTCTTTTCTCTCATCGTCAGTTAAGTTAACATTTTGAATCCTTTTTTGCTTAATTTCATTCCACCCATCAAAATACTCTTTATATGCTTGTTTGTATTCTTCGTAAGCTTTTTTCTCTTTTTCCTCAGAAATTGCCTTTGCATATTGCTGTTCAATTTCTTCTGCCTTTGCCTTATATTTATCAATCTTATCAGCCTCTGAAGAATCATATGAACCCCAAATACATTTTACCGTACTTATTCTTGCCATCATAAAGTTCTGCCTAATATCACCAAGCATCTTTATAGGCACTAAATCGTCATTATGTATTGTTTCAACATTTTGATCAATGTTACTAAGCTCTTTTAACCCAATACCTACAATTATAGAAGTTGAAGCAATTACAATAATGAACATAAAAATTAGAAGATGAGTTATTTTTATATTTCTCCATCTTTTTGACACTAGTATCCCTCCTAAACAGATGAACATTGAATATATATTTCAATGTATTCTATTATGTCAATTTTATTAACTAGTAATTTCCATACATATTCATTATACTCCACAAATCTAGTAATCGTCAATTAATGACAATTACTGTCGCAATTACCGCAGCAAAAAAAGCTTATACCTCTATAAAGATGTCTAAGCCTTTCTTTTAATTATTATTATTAAAGATTAGTTGTGAAATACTTACAATATAAATTTATTCCTTCTTAATTTAAAGATATATATTGGGCCGCGTTTTTTCCTGCTATACTGCCCTCTTTGGTTACACCATCAACCAATTCATGCATATCTATTATATTACCGCAAGCGAAAATCCCTTCAATATTGGTTTGGAAATTCTCATTCACATTAGGACCATCTTTTTCTTCGGATATTTCAATATCAATTTTCCTAAGAAGATCGTTATCCGCAAACATATCTACTGAAATAAGAATAGTATCGCAGGCAATATACTGTTCAGTACCTTTTATCGGACTCTTCTTGCCATCTACCTTAGTTATAGTTACTCCTTCAACTCTATCCTTACCTTTTACTTCTGTAATTGTATGATTTAATTTAAGTTCAATTTCAAAGTCCAACAAACACTTAGATACAAATTCTTCTCCGCCTCTTGGACATGATTGTGCTTCAATTACAGCCCTTACATTTGCTCCCTCTAAGATCATTCTTCTTGCCATCAAAAGAGCAAAATTGTCCGTTCCTAATATTACTACCTCTTTTCCAGGAAGATACCCCTCAATATTAACAAATTTTTGAGCAGTTCCCGCTGTATATATGCCTGCACTCTTGCTGCCATTAATACTTAGAGTGCCTCTTGGTCTTTCCCTTCTTCCTGTGGCAAGTATTATAGCCTTTGCCTGTATTTCAACTATTCCATCCTCGCCATTTACCGTAGTTATTATTTTATTATTCTCTAAACCTATTACTGTAGTATTAAGCTTATACTCTATTTTTAATTCTTCAACTCTATCAATATAACGTTGAGCATACTCCGGCCCTGTTAACTCCTCATTAAAGGTGTTTACACCGAATCCACTATGAATACACTGATTGAGTAATCCACCTAAGCAGTCTTCTCTCTCTATAATTAAAATATCATTAACTCCAGCTTCTTTTGCTTGTATCGCAGCTGCAAGACCAGCAGCGCCTCCGCCTATAATTACTATACCCCTTTTAACCATACAACTACCCGATTTAAATTCAGGTTTAATCCCTCCTCAATATATAATTAATTATTATAAAGTCTATACTTTTATTTTATATTATTTACTATATTAAAACTAGAAGTTTTTTAAAATTTAATTAACATTATTTTTAAATTTAATCACCAAATAAATTATTTATCATATACTAATATTACCGATTATTTGCCTGGGGGTATATATATTGTACTGTTTTACTTATATGAACAACTATAATTGCGTATATAACGAACTAATATGAAGAACAGACTTTTATGTATGAATTTATTCTCTGATTTAAAAAATCAGGTAAGATAAAAGATAATCCGGCAGTAATATTCTGCATGATTTGCTAACCTGAATTATTTTGATAGATTGGAGGTGATTTTGTGTTCCAGATTATATTTATAAATATATGTATTTTAATATCTGTATTATTTATAACTAGTCAGGTTTTTGAACATGTTGATTTAGATGCCAATTCAAGTTTTTCAGTTAAATTTATTATTGGTATAATTGGAGGTATCTTAGGAATTCTTCTAATGTATTTTAGTATTCACATTACCCCTACAATTATCCTGGATTTTCGAAGTATCTCTCAGATTATAGCTGCAATTTTTGGTGGAATTATCTCAATAACTATTACTGGTTTTATATTGGCCATATTTAGGCTATTCTACTTAGGGCTTAATTGTTACTCCCTAATTGCATCCATAACAATTATTGCAGTTAGTCTAGGATACGGAATCATTTCTAAATTAAAATTTAATTTAATCATTAAATTAGTTATTATGTTTATATACAGCTTATTTGTTAGGAGTATATATTTTATTATTGTTTTAAAAAATCGAGAACTTTTATTATGTACTCTAGCATCATTATGGATAGGAAGTATAATTGTATGTGGTCTTGTATA
Organism: Bacillota bacterium; assembly: GCA_030706015.1. Taxonomy (GTDB): domain Bacteria; phylum Bacillota; class Clostridia; order Clostridiales; family Clostridiaceae; genus JAUZPI01. Next base: position 4,817 of record JAUZPI010000035.1, on the reverse strand, counting down.
TCTTATTGTTCTATACTTAATAGCCGCTCATAATCAGCTAAAAAAATTAAAGGAGGAATCCTCTAAGGATTTTTTAACTGGCCTTGGCAATGTGAGAAGCTTTGATGTATTTTTTAAAACTGCTTTAAATGATGCCAAAACAAAGAATGAAAAACTGTCACTATTAATGATAGATATTGACTTTTTTAAAAATGTAAACGATACTCATGGTCATCCAGCTGGAGATATTGTATTAAAAGAATTAGGAAACCTTCTTATAAATACATGTAGATTTTTCGATATGATTTCAAGAATTGGTGGGGAAGAATTTTCAGTCATACTGCCAGACTGTTCTAGTTCCCAAGCTTTAGAGGTTGCTGAACGTTTACGCCAAGCAGTTGAAAAACATGACTTTATTCTATCCGATGGCAAAATAATTCATATAACAATCTCAGTTGGTGCATCCACATACCCTGAAACAGTTCAGAATCTTGATCAATTAATTCAAAAGGCAGATCAAGCTCTATATCTTTCAAAACAAACAGGTAGAAATAAGGTATCCATTATTATGTAGTGCAGCAGCTTCGCATATTATCTATAATATAAAAAAAGTATGTGTTAAAATTACTAAAAAATCATTTTAATACATACTCTCTTTTATAATAATAAATTTTAATTATCTACAGAAGCAACGTAACTAAATTGAGCGTGCTTAACACCTTTAATACAGTATGCCCCTAAAACGGATAATAAAATAGGTACAATATATACTAAGCTTACATATCTATGCTGCATAAAAAAGCCTGTTATTGTAGGTCCTGCGAAAAATCCAAGAAAAGTCATGGTTTGTAATATACCATTGGCTGTACCTCTCTTTTCTTTATGAAAAATTTTGTTCATTACTGAGGGAATACCTGTAGTTAAACACATAAAACCTGTTACTATTAGAATTGTTCCTACTGCAATACCAACTAATACTTTTCCCATGAAGCATACAAACCCTAACGCCAACATGAAAAAAACCGTTATTGCTGTCTGTGTAAAATACCCATTATCAGATATTGTGTTAGCTACATTCATTGCAATAATTCCAAAAAGTACTGCTGGTAAGAAAACATACCACATATTTTTCGCACCAATAGAATTCTTTAATTCATCTGGCACAATAAAAAACATTTCTGACATAGCAAAATTAAATATAAATCCGCTTATGCTTAAAAATATTATGCTTCTATTCCTTATAAGCAATTTAATTTCTTTTATTCCTATACCACTATTTTTCTCAGCCAGCACATTTCCCATATCCCTCTTATCCTCAATAAAAAATAAGATAAATAGAATAGAGAATAATATCATTACCGAACACCCTAAAAACATATTATTAACAGTAGTTATATTATATAAAACCGGGCCCGCTACAAAGGCAATAACTGCTCCTAGTGCCACGATTATCCCTGCAATTGCCATAGCTCTGCTTTTTTTGCTATCAGCTATATCGTCCCCAATCCAAGAATAAGCTATAGCAGTTACGGCCCCGCTGCCTTGAAGGGCTCTAGCAAAAATAAACAAATAGACATTTTGAGCTAGACCTGCCAGCAAAAGACCAACTAATAATTGGGTTAATCCAATTAATATTACTGGTTTCCTACCTATTCTATCACTTAGGCTTCCATAGGGAATCTGAAATAATGCATTTGCCAATCCAAAAATCCCCATTGCTAATCCACATAAAAAAGTTGTACTACCTCTTAAGGTGTTACCAAATAAGGTGATAAACGGGTTAAGCATACTAAGCGACAACTCCCTAAATCCCATAACTAAGCCCATTGCAGCCAGAAATTTTATTTCGCTGCCACTAAATACTTTTTGTCTTTTCATACCATAGACCTCCTGTCATAAAAGTTATATGTTAACTATTAGTCTTTGAATTTAAACTAAGGAAACTTAGCCTATGAAGTGATTATAGCAAGGCTTTAGAAATTAATGATTAGCTAATGAATATCGATTATTTAAAATTAACGCATAAATATTCACTACCATTATATTACTATTAACCACAATACTACCATACAGTTTATAAATTGTAAACACAAACAAAAACAAATATCCTCCTTGTGAATGATTGTTACTCGCTCTCTTAATCACAAGAAGGTTTAATCTTAAGACCACCAGATATCATTTATTTATAATTTCGTTGGCTATAATAATTTGCCCCAAAGCCAAACCGCCATCATTAGCAGGTATTAATTTATTTGTATAAACAACAAATTCCTCATTTGCTAATTCTGCTGCTAACTGCTTAAGTAGAAAAGTGTTTTGGAATACTCCACCACTTAATGCTACCTCATTAATACCAGTGTCCTCTCTAATAAATTTACATATGTCTTTTGAAAATTTAACTATTGTATTGTGAAATTTAGCTGACATGATTTTATTATTAACACCCGCTATTTTATCTTTTATTATACTATAAATTATTTTTTCAGTATTTATTATGTAGATCTTTTCTCTATCAACATCATAATTGTAAAATTCATTACAGTTTCTATCCATAATTGACTCAAGCTCAATTGCCGCTTGTCCTTCATAGCTGATGATATCTCTACCTCCAATTATACTTGCCGCAGCATCAAAGAAACGTCCCATACTGGAGGTCTTCGGACAATTAATTTCTGCATCAATCAATGTCATTACACCAATGGACTTCTTTCCATATAGCTTGAGTAATAATTGTTTTAATTGCTCCCGCATGCTGTAATCACTGTATTCAATCATTCTATGTATAAAGGAAACAGCCATTCTCCAGGGTTCTTTAATTGCCATTTGCCCTCCAGGCATCTTAATATAATTTAAATGGCCTAATCTGGTAAATTCCTTTGTATCACAAAGCAGAAATTCTCCACCCCATAGCTTACCATCAATGCCATAACCCGTGCCATCATAGGCAATTCCAATTACTTTTCTCTCTATATTGTTTTCTGCTAAGCAGCTTACAATATGGGCATGATGATGCTGAACTTCAACCCTAGGTAAAAGGGAATCACTGGCATATTCACTTGAAGTATAGCTTGGATGCATATCGCAAGCTATGTACTTTGGAGAAAAACGAAATATATTTTTATAATGTTCTATGTTATTTTTATAATGTTCGGCAGTTTCTATATTTTCTAAATCCCCGTTATGCTGGCTTAAAAATAAAAAATTATCCTTTGCTATACAAAAGGTATTTTTCATATTTGAACCTAAGGCCAAAATTTCTTTTACATTATCCTTTTTTATAGGTTCTGGTGCATAACCCCTAGCTCTTCTAATCATACGAATTTCATTGTCCACTACCCTTACTATAGAATCATCTATTGGCATTTGGATATCTCTATTATGCTGCAGAAAATAATCCACAATATGTCCTAATTTTTCAACAGCACTTTCATTCTCGTATTCTAAAGGTAGTCCATGGACATTTGCACTTGTCATTACTAAGACTTCTATATCACCTTGAAAAAGCAAATGATGCAGAGGTGTATAGGGCAGCATAACTCCTAAAGTACTTTGATTTGGTGCTATGCATTGGGGTAAATCATAATCATTATTTTGTTCCAATATTACTATAGGTTTTCTACTACCTGTAAGTATTTTTTCTTCTTTCATATTTACGCGACAATATTTCTTTACAGTATCTATGTGGTTTATCATAACTGCAAAAGGTTTGTCAGGTCTGTTTTTTCTGTCCCTCAATAAATTCACAGCTTCTTCATTTTCAGCATCACATACTAGATGGAATCCACCAAGACCTTTAATAGCAAAAATTTTACCTTCCTTAAGCCTTTGCCTTGTCCACCCTAGCACATCATCAAGCCCAACCTTTGTCCCATAACAATCCTCAATCCATATATGAGGCCCGCACTCTTTACAAGCATTAGGTTGAGCGTGAAATCTTCTATTTGAAGAGTCTGAATATTCTTTGTGACAGTCTCCGCACATATTAAACTTTTTCATAGTGGTATTTGCTCTATCATAGGGAATAGCTTTTATTATTGAAAACCTAGGACCGCAGTTAGTACAGTTTGTAAATGGATATTTGTATCTTTTATTAGTTGGTGTTGTGATATCTTTAATACATTCTTCACAAACAGCCATATCAGGAGAAATAAGCGTAATCTTTTCACCCTTCATTTCACTTTCTTTTATTTGAAAGCCGTTATAATCTGCTAACTCTTGCTCATATATAATTATATTTTCTATCTTAGCTAATGATGGATGCTTATCTTCCAGATTATATATAAACCTATCCAAATTCTCCTCTTCTCCCTGAATATCAATGTATACTCCTTGAGAGCTATTTTTAATCCACCCTTTTAGGCTGAGAGAAATTGCTTGATTATAAACAAAGGGCCTAAAGCCCACCCCTTGTACAATTCCTTCTATCTTTAAAAGAAATCTTTTCATTATTAACACCTTCCAGTATTAGAAGCTTTTTATTTAATATTATGTAACTTTAAGAATTCATCATCATCTATTATTTCATCATAATTTCCCTGCCTTATAATTGAATGATCTTTAGAAAATACTATAGCTTTCTTAAAGGCTCCTTTTAAATATTCAAAATCATGACTTACACATATTATGGTTTTTCCATAGGAATTTAGTTTAATCAGCAATTCTATTAAAAAGTTTTTTGTTTTTGGATCTAAATTATTTGTAGGTTCATCTAAGGTTAAAACATCCGGATTTAATGCTAATACACTGGCTATAGCTACCCTCTTTTTTTCTCCACCACTTAGATTATAAGGTGCTATATCAGTAAGTTCCTCTATATGCAGTAAATTTAGACAATCCTT
>JAUZPI010000034.1 GCA_030706015.1 Bacillota bacterium | reverse complement strand
TTAACTATAGGAGTTAACACTCTACCTGCGCTTCCAAAGGATGCTACAGATAGAAACAGAACATCACCATTTGCATTCACAGGAAACAAATTCGAATTCAGAATGGTTCCTTCTTCATCATCTATTGCTCAATGTAACTTTACATTAAACACAATAGTTGCTGAAACTTTATCTGAAATTGCAGATAGACTTGAAAAGGCTTCTGATGTAAATGCTGAAGTTCAAACTATCCTTACTGAAATAGTTAAAAACCATAAGAGAATTATATTCAATGGAAATGGTTATTCAGATGAATGGGTAGTTGAAGCTGAAAAGAGAGGCCTTCTAAATATAAAATCAACTGTAGAAGCTACAAAAGCATTAATAGCTGAAAAGAATCTTGCTGTAATGGAAAAACACGGAGTTCTAAGCAGAGTTGAAATGGAATCCCGTTATGAAATTATGCTTGAAAACTATACAAAAGCTATAAACATTGAAGCTTTAACTACACTTGAAATTGCTAAACGTCAAATATTACCTTCAGTTATCAAATTTGCAACAAGCCTTGCAGGATCAATAAATACAATTAATGCTGCTGGAGTAAATGCAGATGTATCAGCTCAAACTGAATTATTAACTGAAGTATCATCATTAACAGCTTCATTAAAGAAAAACATAGCTGTTCTTGAAGAAACAGTTGCTAAAGCTGAAAACTTCGAAGGAGATGCTTACGAATTAGCTGCATTCTATAAATTCGATGTATTTGAAAAGATGAATGCTGTAAGAGCAGATGCTGACAAACTTGAAGTTATAGTTGATGCTGATTTCTGGCCATTACCAACATACGGCGAAATGTTATTCAACGTATAATAATAACTTGATATATAAAAACGAGAGCACATTTCTTAAGAAATGTGCTCTCTGTTTATTTTAGCTATTATCCAATAATATCAACTGTATGTAGAAATAATATATGGATAAAATATTATAAGATTTCTAATGTATTTTTCAGCACCAGTTAACATACTTTATACAATAAGCATATTTCATATTATATATAGTATTTTTATGAAAGGTAGGTATCCTAATGTCTATAAAAGAAAGCATATCTAAGATAGCTAAGAATGTTTCAAATAATGCCTCCAGTGTAGCAAAAACAGTGAGCAGCAGTGCAAATAATGTAATTAAAACTGTAGAAGATAGTGCCTCAGTTGTAGCAAAAAAATCAGGTGAGCTCGTTGAGTTATCCAAATTAACTATCAGTGCTAACTCTGAAAAAGCTAAGATTGAAGAAATTTACGCTGAAATCGGTAAAGTAGTATATGATAAATTTAAAGCTAATATTTACATTGACCCCGACTTATTAGATAAATGTAATGAAGTAAAATCCATAGAATCTGATATAGAAGATATGAATGTAAAAATTCTTGAATTGAAAAAACAAAAGCAACCCGCCGAAGATGCAGCATCTAACGTAGTTACTGAAGAAATCAAGTGACACACAAAAGCAGATAGTCTTCACTATCTGCTCTATATTAATTATTTTTTAGACATTCTTTTTGATTTCTCAGTACAGCTTTCCATTGCAGAAATTACTGCTCCTCTAAAATTATTCTTTTCAAGAGTGTAAACTGCTTCTATAGTAGTTCCCCCTGGTGAACTCACTTCATCCTTTAATTGCCCAGGATGCTTACCTGATTCTAATACCATTTTTGCTGAACCTAGAACGGCTTGCGCCGCCATTCTATATGCAGCATCCCTTTTCATTCCACCTAGCACAGCACCATCTGCTAAGGCCTCTATAAACATATATACATAAGCAGGGGATGAACCACTTACAGCCGTCACAACATCCATAAGCTTTTCATCAATAATTTCCGCTTTTCCAAAGCTCTCAAATATACTTACTATGTATGACATATCTTCCTCTGTCACTTTATTATCCTTGCATAGGGCACTCATAGCAGCTCCTACAAGAGCAGGTGTATTGGGCATAGATCTAATTACCTTAACCTCTTTTCCAAAGGCCTCTTTCACTGTATTAATTGATACCCCAGCAGCAATTGTAACCACAAGAACATCATCCTTAACGAAATCCTTTATCTCTGCTATAACAGTTACATACTTATCAGGTTTTACTGAAAGTACCAAGATATCTGCAAATTCTGCTACAGCCGTGTTACTGCTGGTTATTTGTATACCATACTTTTCATTAACTTCCCTAAGTTTTCCTTGGGATGGATTACTTGCAATTATTTTGTCTGCCTCCACTAATTTTGATTTTACTATTCCAGCTATCATTGCCTGTGCCATATTACCACAGCCTATAAATCCTATTTTTTTATCCATTGTATTATACTCACCCAGAAAAACATGTAAAACTGAATTACTCCTTTCAGGTTTTTTAAAATAATGTCATGTTTTATTAATTATTGTATTTTCTTTTGTTAACCAGCTTATACAGCTGGCTTATTGAAAAATGGTACTCTTTTATGATATAATCTGTTAAAATAATGGAATTGTTTTTTTACTATTATATCATAAATTAGTATTTTATTTATTATAGTAAATATTAAATACTTTGAAAGGAGCAGACCGTTTAAAAAACGATCGCATAAACTTTATGGATTCTAGAATTAAATATGTAAAGAATGTAAAAAAGTTAGTAGTAAAGGTTGGTTCCTCCACCCTAACATATCCCACAGGTTTACTAAATCTTAATAGAATAGAAAGCCTGGTACGACAGCTGGCTGATCTTCATAACAGAGGTATAGATATAGTTCTGGTATCCTCTGGAGCTATAGGAGCTGGCATCGGAAAACTGGGACTAAAAACCAGACCTAAGACTATCCCTCAAAAACAAGCTGCTGCTGCTGTTGGACAGGGTCTTCTCATGCAAATGTATGAAAAACTATTTTCGGAGTATGGACAAATAGTTGCTCAGATACTTTTAACTAGAGAAGATATGGGGCACGAAGAACGACAGTTAAATGCCAAGAATACATTTACAGCTCTATTAAAACAAAGAGTTATCACCATCGTAAATGAAAATGATGCTATAGCCACTGAGGAAATAAAATTTGGTGATAATGATACTCTGTCTGCTGTAGTATCTACACTAATAGATGCTGACTTATTAATCCTTCTTACTGATATAGATGGTTTATATAATTCAAATCCTAATACTAATCCTAATGCTGAACTAATCCATCACGTAAAAGAGATAACTCCAGAAATAGAGAATGCGGCTGGAGGAGCTGGCAGTGATCTAGGCACTGGAGGTATGTGTACCAAAGTCAATGCAGCAAAACTTGCTGTATCTGCTGGAACCTCTATGATTATAGTTAATGGAGCTCACCCCAATATCCTCAGCCAAGTATTAGAGGGTAAGGAAGTGGGAACTCTATTCGAAAGTCACCATAGTAAAAAATAATAAAGGAATGAATAATGTTGAATATAGAAAAATACGTTATTGACACCGCAGTAAAAGCTAAAAATGCATCTAGAATAATGAATACTATAGGTACAAAAACTAAAAATGATGCCCTTTTACTTATGGCAGATGCTCTTATTATCAATATGGATACTGTATTATCCGCAAATAAAAAAGATATAGAAAATGGGGAAAAAGCTGGTCGCTCACAAGCATTGCTTGATAGGCTGCTATTAAATGAAAAAAGAATACAAGATATGGCCAATGGACTAAAAAATGTAGCTTCCCTTCCTGATCCGATTGGTGAAGTGGTTAAGATGTGGAAAACTCCTAATGAACTAACAATGGGATCAATTCGTGTACCTCTTGGTGTAATTGGAATGATTTATGAAGCGCGCCCTAACGTAACTGTAGATGCTGCTGCATTATGCATAAAGTCAGGAAATGTAGTGATTCTAAAAGGTGGTTCTGAAGCAATTCACTCCAATACAGCAATAGCTCATGTAATTACAGAGGCAGCTGTTAAAGCTGGTTTACCTGATGGATGCATACAGTTATTAGAAACAACTGATAGAGAAGCGGTTAACATTTTAATGAAATTAAATGGATACGTAGATGTCCTAATACCAAGAGGTGGTGCAGGACTAATTAATGCAGTTGTTAAAAATTCAACAGTACCTGTAATTGAAACTGGTATTGGCAACTGTCATGTATATATTGATAAGGATGCCGATTTAGATATGGCTGAAAAAATAGTAATCAACGCAAAAACTCAAAGACCAGCTGTTTGCAACGCTATGGAAACATTGCTTGTTCATAAAGATGCTGCTACTGAATTTTTACCAATGGTTGTGAAAAGCCTTGAAAGCTTAAATGTTGAGCTAAGAGGATGCCCTGAAACTCAAATTATATTACCAGATATAAAACCTGCTGTAGATGAGGATTGGGCTACAGAATTCCTAGACTTAATTTTAGCTATCAAGGTTGTTGAGAGCTTAGATGAAGCTTTAGATCATATATATAAATATGGCACAAAACATTCAGAAGCTATTATCACTAATAACTACCTTAATTCTCAAAGATTTTTAAAGGAAGTAGATGCTGCTGCAGTTTATGTTAATGCTTCTACTAGGTTTACTGATGGTTCTGAGTTTGGCTTTGGTGCGGAAATAGGAATAAGCACTCAAAAGCTTCATGCTAGAGGCCCTATGGGACTAAACGAGTTAACTACTGTTAAATATATAATTTACGGTGAAGGCCAAGTTAGATAATATATAAAGGAGTCATTCCACATGTGAATGACTCCTTTTGTTTTTTTAATTATTGAAATTGATGCTCTCTCTCATGTTGTCGGTTTTCACTCATTTGGCCGCCTTGTTGATTCATAGAACCCATTTGACCGCCGCCACCTTGTTGACCGCCTTGTTGGCTCATATGGGCCATTGGAGATGATTGAATTTGAGTAAGTTGTTGCTGCCATTGCTGTGCTTGCACAGATTGCTGTTTCATATGATTTAATTGTTGTTGTGCCTGATCCATAAATTGATTCATTTGATATAATATCTGATTTGACTCAACATATTCGCTTGCTTGGAAAAGTATTTGCATTGCTTGCCTTATAGCCTGATCCAGCTGCTGATGAGATTGCTGCTGCTGTTGTTGAGCTTGACTTTTAAAACTTTGCATTTGTTGTAAAAGTTGACTTGCAGCTTGTTGAGTTTGTTGTGCTTGCATACCTTGTTGAGGTTGTTGCATACCTTGTTGTGGTTGTTGCATACCTTGTTGCATTCCAGACATTTGGCCGCTTTGCTGTGATTGATTTGCCATAGACTTAATTTGATTTAAAGATTCCTGCATACTCTTTAACTGCTCTCTCAAACTTGATACCTCTTGTCCTAATTCCTCTTCCTTTTTACCTGCCTTGTATAACTCAAGTAATTCTTTGTTTTCAGCATCCATTCTAATACCCTCCTCTAATTGGTTATATCAAAATACACGATTATATTTCCCTCATTAAACTTCATTTATACCAGCATTAATATTACATTTAAACCCAACAAAGTCTATTAATATACATAATTATTCATGTTAATAAATTATATAAATTCTACGATAATTATTATATATTGCTGTAAAAAGGAGTGTTTAGCATGTTAAAAATAGGTCAGGTTATAAAATTTAAAACAGACCATAAGATAGAGCTTGAAAGTGGCGGAACTGCACTTGTAAAAAAAGGAGACTCTGCCCAAATACTAAAGAAAATTGATAATAAGACTGCGCAGGTTTTATATCTAACAGGTGAAGCAAAAGGCAAATATCAAAATCTTGCTATAGAAGTAGATGATTCTATGGATGCAGATGAGATTGCTAAAAGACTATTGAGAGAACTAAACAGCGATTAATTTTGAACCTTATTAAATAAAAAATTCACCAAATTGAAAAATGTTTTAACACATTGTTAGAACATTTTTCATATAAATATCTAGTTTAATACTGATTAAAACTCAGCAGAACCAGTAGTTCTAGGAAAAGGAATAACATCTCTTATGTTACCCATTCCAGTCATGTACATAATAATCCTTTCAAAACCAAGACCAAAGCCCGCATGCTTAGTCTCTCCATATTTTCTTAGTTCTAGATACCACCAATAGTCCTCTTTTCTCAGTCCAAGCTCCTTCATCCTCTTTTGAAGCACATCCAGCCTTTCTTCTCTTTGACTTCCTCCGATTATCTCTCCTACACCTGGAACAAGAAGATCTGCAGCTGCTACAGTTTTTCCGTCATCATTTAGTCTCATATAAAATGCCTTTATATCCTTTGGATAGTCAGTTACGAATACAGGCTTTTTAAATACTTTTTCTGTTATATATCTTTCGTGTTCTGTCTGCAAATCAATGCCCCATTCTACCGGATATTCAAACTTTTCTCCTGATTTTTTTAGTATATCAACAGCTTCCGTATATGTTATTCGGGCAAAATGAGAACTTACCAGATTATTCAATCTTTCAAACAATCCTTTATCAATAAAGCTATTAAAGAACTCCATTTCCTCAGGCGCACTCTCCATTACATAGTTTATTACATACTTAACCATTTCTTCTGCTAAATCCATATCATCTACTAAATCTGCAAAAGCTATTTCAGGTTCTATCATCCAAAATTCTGCGGCATGTCTTGCAGTATTGGAGTTTTCCGCCCTAAAGGTAGGACCAAAGGTGTATACATTCCTAAATGCAAGAGCAAAGGTTTCTCCAGATAACTGGCCACTTACTGTTAGATTTGCCTGCCTTCCAAAAAAGTCCTGTGAATAATCGATATTACCTTCTTCTGTTTTAGGTAAATCTTTTAACTCCAATGTAGTTACCTGAAACATTTCTCCGGCACCTTCACAATCATTAGCAGTGATTATTGGAGTATGCACATATACAAAGCCTTTTTCCTGAAAAAACTTGTGTATAGCAAAAGCTGCTAATGAACGAACTCTAAATACTGCAGTAAAAGTATTACTTCTGGGTCTTAAGTGAGCTATACTTCTTAAATATTCAAGAGAATGCCTTTTCTTCTGAAGAGGATAATCCACATCTGACTTCCCTTCTAATACAATTCTTTCTGCTTTTATCTCAAAAGGTTGTTTAGATTCAGGAGTTAGTACAACGGTACCTTCTACACTAACAGATGATGATATAGGTAACTTAGATATTTCTTTAAAATTATCCATACTATTTTCAAAGACAATCTGTATATTCTTAAAAAAGCTTCCATCATTGATTTCCATAAAACCAAATGCATTTGATGCTCTTACAGTTTTCACCCAACCAGATATTTTTATCTGCTTTCCTCCATAGCTTTCTTTATTTCTATAAATACTTTTTATTAAAGTTGATTGCATAATATCCCTCCGTACGCAGTGCAGGTATCTTATCTCATGACTACCAGTTGCAACGCATTAGCTTTATAAGCTGAGCATAACAGCTGCCATGTCTATAGATAACATCTCTATTTTCTTTAACCCTGTTTATATTATATTATTATATTTTTCCCTTATTAGCGAAATTAAAACCTCCTATCACATAATCACGCGATAAAAAGGTTAGACTACAATAATAACATCAAATTAATAAATCGATAGTAAACAGATATATTTTATACAAAAAATTATAATTCTTATAATTTATTAAGTCAATTTTTTTATTTTGATAAATTCGTAATATCTACCTACTATTAAATACTACCATATTTTTCAAGGAATATAAACAGTACTTACTCAAATAATAATCTCAGAACTGTATTAACTATACCTTTTTAATCCCGGCAATTTCCTATAAAGTTAAAAATCGAGAAATTTAAAATTTATAGGTTAGGAGGATATGGTTTTCAGTTTATCTCGATTCTGTTAACCATAAACAGAAATGAGTAATAAAAATGATAATAAGCAAGCTTTACAGGATGCAAATGCACGTAGAATTGACGAGATAGTAACTATAGCTGAAAAACACGCTAGAACAGAACGCCATTTAGAAAAAGACTTAGAGATAACTTCTCATGAAGCTAAAGAAAATGAAAGAAGAATTCAAGAAGAACGAGAAAATGAAATTGAAAACTTAAAAAATATAGTAGCTTATGGTCAGCATGATGAAATAGATTGAAATACTAATTGCAAGTAGGATGTGATGAGCATTCTACTTTTTATTTAAGCTATTTTGTATGGCATATTAACGCTTCATCATATGATATAATATTTATTATTTCATAAAAGGATGTTGATTATATGAAAATAGTTTGTATAGGTGATAGTTTAACTTATGGATATGGAGTATATTCTGGTGAGAGCTGGGTAGATTTACTTTGCCAAATTAGCGATATTGAGATTATTAACCAAGGTAGAAATGGTGATACTACAAGCGGATTACTCTGCCGGTCAGGTAAAGACATTTTAGACTATAAGCCTTCCCACGTTATAATAATGGCAGGAACTAACGATATGTTAATGGGATATCCTATACACAATATAGAAGATAATATTAATTTACTGATTAGTGAAGCTCAATGCCATAATATCAATCCTATAATCGCTATACAGCCACCTATCATATCGTCTATGGCACGGATATATTGGGACGAGTTTATCAATTATAAAAATGTTAATGCTATGTTAAATTTATATAGAGAGTGGATTTTGGAGACAACAAAAGAAAATAGTTTATACTATATTGATTTTTATAAACTCATAAAAAACCATCTGGCAATACAGACTGGGCATGACCTTTACATAGATGGTATTCACCCAAATAAGAATGGACATAAATTGATGTTTCGTGAAGCATATAATCTAATAACAAAATTCTCTTAGCAATTCCTAAACTTAATCATTATACCTACTTTCCCATATCATTACTATATAAAAGATAGTATTGTAATTAAGGATTAAAGAAATAATAGTAATGAATACTAGCTAAGGAGGGTTAATGATGAGTAGACGCAACGAAGATGGAAGTGGATGGAACCAATCAAATAGAGGTACTAGTAACACAGCTAATCAGAGTGAAGGTTTTGAACAAGCAAAAGACGCAAAAAAGGAACTTGATATGACAAATGAACGTAGAGTTAAAGAACTAGAAAATCTTGTTGAAAAGCATACTAGAACTCAACGTCATATAGAGCAGCATGCAGATATCTCTGATGAAGATAATTTGGCTCATGCAAATAGAATACAATCTGCCAGAGAAGAAGAGATTAACAATTTAGAAGATGCTATTGTTTATGGTACAGAAGCTAATAATGATCAATTACAAAATTTAAGAGAAAACTTTGAGCGTTCTCATAACTATTTAGAGAATAATGCAGATCATATGCATAAAGACCAAATAAATGCTATAGAAGAAAAACAAAGACACAGAAAAGAACAATTAAGTAACTTAGAATAACACAAAAGTAACTTCGCCCCTATCTCCACAGGTAAGGACGAAGTTACTTTTTTAATTTTCACATATTTTCAGGAAATATCTATGAAACTCTAGGTTATCTGCAAGTTCTGGATGAAATGATGTAACAAGTATTTTTCCTTGTCTAGCAGCTACAACATTTCCATCTAATTCACACAGACTTTTTACGTCTTTTCCTAAATGAGTTATAAAAGGTGCCCTGATAAATACTAATGGTATCTCATGCTGGGAAACCTCAGGTATTATAACCTTAGTTTCAAAACTATCTATTTGGCTTCCATAAGCATTTCTTCTTACAGTAATATCTATTGTTTGAAGGTATCTCTCATTCCAATTTTCAAGGTTATTTGCAAGCAATATCATTCCTGCACAAGTCCCCCAAGTTGGCATACCCTCTAGTATTCTATTCCTTAATGGTTCAATTATTTTAGTGTCTCTAAGAAGCTTACCAATTGTTGTACTTTCTCCACCAGGCAGTATAATTCCATCTAAACCCTTTAACTCTTCAGCCCTTTTTACTTCTATAGCTTCATGTCCAAGGGCTTGTATGTGTTTTAAATGCTCTATAACTCCGCCTTGGAGAGATAAAACTCCAATTTTCATACTACCAGCCTCTTTCTGCATATCTATCCTTAATTTCATTTAATTCTAATCCTGACATTGGTTCTCCTAAATCCTCAGAAACCTCTGCCAGCTTCTTAGGATCATTATAATAGGTTGTAGCTAATACAATTGCTTTTGCTCTTTTCTCTGGATCTCCTGATTTAAATATTCCTGAACCAACAAATACTCCTTCAGCACCTAATTGCATCATAAGTGCAGCATCCGCTGGTGTAGCTATTCCACCGGCTGAAAAATTTACAACAGGAAGCTTTCCATTTTCCCATACATATTCAACTAAATCATAAGGTGCAGCAAAGTCTCTTGCTAATGTCATAAGCTCTTCTTTAGGAGCATTTTTAACTTTTCTTATATCATCCATTATTGTTCTCATATGAGTTACAGCTTCAACTACATTTCCAGTACCAGCTTCACCCTTTGTTCTTATCATCGCAGCTCCTTCACCGATTCTTCGAAGTGCTTCACCAAGATTTCTAGCACCACATACATAAGGAACCTTAAAATCCCACTTGTTTATATGATAAGCTTCATCTGCTGGAGTTAACACTTCGCTTTCATCTATAAAATCGATACCTATTTCTTCTAATATTTGAGCTTCAACAAAATGTCCTATTCTTACCTTTGCCATAACTGGAATAGATACAGCTTGTTTTATTTCTTTTATCATCTTAGGATCGGACATTCTTGCAACTCCGCCCTGTTTTCTTATATCTGAAGGCACTCTCTCTAGAGCCATAACTGCACAAGCTCCTGCTCTTTCGGCTATAATTGCTTGTTCTGGATTTACAACATCCATTATTACTCCGCCTTTTAACATTTGTGCTAGGTTTTTATTAATTTCATACTTTCCCATAATACTTCCTCCTAATAATCAAATATATTACTTAATTACAGGTTTAGGCCTAAACCGATAATATTTTACTTTTTATCAAATTTCATTGCTATAGTGAACATTATACTCCAGATTTTTTATTTTAAAAGTGTATGGGTACAATTCTAAAAACTATTTTAATTTAGAATTATTTGGACATGTTATAAATATAATTAAAAATAATAAAACAATTATTACAAAGGAGATGTTTAACATGATATCATATTTTTTGGTGATTTACGGTGTTGTTATCATTTCGCTTCTTGCTATTATCTATCTAGTCAGGTATATATTTATCCAAGACACTGGCAACCAATCTATGCAGCAAATTTCAAATGCTATCAAAGAAGGTGCTATGGCCTTTATAAAAAGGCAATATAAGACCATTGGTATTCTTTCGCTCCTAGCACTAGTAATTATTATTTTTGCTAATTATTTTGGAAATATCTCAAAAGGCTCTGATATAGCCATGTCAACAGCCTTGCGTATAGGTGTAGCTTTTATAACTGGTGCTCTTTGCTCTGCTATATCCGGTTACATAGGAATGTATATAGCCGTGAATTCTAATTTAAGAGCTGCTGCTGGTGCAAAAAAGGGCTTAAATAATGCCCTTCAAATCGCACTTAAAGGTGGCGCTGTTACAGGACTTGCAGTAACAGCCTTATCTCTATTGGGGGTAACTACGCTTTTTATAGCTTATGGCGGGTATTCTGGTGATGCCACTCTCATAAAAGAAGCCCCTTCTCTCATAATTGGCTTTGGATTTGGCGCTTCCTTTGTAGCATTATTCGCTCAACTAGGTGGTGGAATCTATACCAAAGCTGCTGATGTGGGAGCAGATTTGGTGGGTAAAGTAGAGGCAGGTATCCCAGAAGAGGATCCTAGAAATCCTGCAGTTGTTGCAGATTTAGTTGGTGATAATGTAGGAGATTGTGCTGGAAGAGGAGCAGATTTATTTGAATCTACCGCTGCTGAAAATATAGGTGCTATGATACTTGGTGTTGCGCTCTACCCCATCTTTGGTTGGAAAGGCATATTATTTCCTCTCGTCGCTCGTGCCTTTGGTATTATAGCATCAATTATTGGTATATTCTTTGTACGTGTAAAGGATTCTGAAGATCCAATGAGGGCATTAAAGAAAGGTTACTTTATTACTTCTGTGATAAACCTCATAATACTATTCTTTGTAGTTAAAGAAATGCTAAGTGGCAAATTATCAAACTCCTCTGAAGTTAATTATTTATTGCTATATGGCTGTGCTGCTGTTGGCGTACTTCTTGGATTTGTATTTGTATGGATTACTGATTACTATACCTCAATCACTCATAGACCAGTTAATGAAATTGCAAAATCCTGTGAAACAGGTGCAGGTACAAATATAATAACAGGTATATCAATTGGAATGGAGTCTACTGCTCTTCCTGTTATATTTATTTCTTTAGCCATATTTGCTGCCTACAAGTTTGGAGAGGCTGCACTACCCGGAATAGCAAACGCTGGTCTATATGGTACCGCCATAGCTACAATGGGCATGCTTTCCACATGCGCTTATGTCCTAGCTATGGATACCTTTGGACCCATTACGGATAATGCTGGTGGAATTACAGAAATGTCTGGTGCTCCAGAAGAAATTAGATTGGTAACTGATAGACTAGATGCCTGCGGAAATACTACAAAGGCATTGACAAAAGGATACGCAGTGGGCTCTGCAGCACTTGCAACTTTCCTATTGTTCTCCGCTTATCTGGATGAAGTAAAGAAAATATTAGGTCGATCTCTAGACTCCTGGTTTTCAGTGGATATTGGTAAACCTGAAGTGTTCATAGCTAGCTTTATAGGTGCTATGATAGTATTCTTATTTAGCTCAACTGCAATAAGAGCTGTTGGAAGAGCTGCTCAATACGTAATACTAGAAGTAAGAAGACAATTCAAAGAAATACCAGGTATCATGGAAGGCACGGCAAAACCTGATTATGCAAAATGCGTGGATATAGTTACTAAAGGTGCCCTAAAAGAAATGGTACTGCCAGGAATAATTGTTATAGCAACTCCTGTAATTGTTGGAATACTCCTAGGTAAAGAGGCCGCTGCAGGTTTTCTAATGATTACAACAATAGCGGGTGTTATAATGGCTTTATTCCTAAACAATGGCGGAGGTGCTTGGGACAATGCTAAAAAGCTTATAGAATTAGGACACTTTGGAGGAAAAAATTCAGAGGCTCATAAGGCTGGGGTAGTAGGCGATACCGTTGGTGACCCATTTAAGGATACTGCCGGTCCATCCCTTCATGTATTAATAAAACTAGTTAGTACTCTAACCTTAGTATTTGTAAGTTTGTTTAGGTAATTCCCAGTATTTAATCTATTCATAAATGCCGGATATTTGATTCACTTCATATGTTCGGCATCTCTTGTATCTCCTAGTAGGTTAGGCTTAGGTTGTCCAAAATAATAGCCTTGTGAAAATTCAATTCCCATTTGTTTAACCTTGTTATATACACTTTCCGAATGAACAAATTCTGCGATAACCTTTATTTCTAACTTAGATGCAAAGTTTACAATAGCCTCAGTAACTAATTGAGCTGACACATCCTTATCAATATTTTTTATCATAGATCCATCAATTTTAATGTAATCTACATTTAATCTCAAAAGATACTCAAAATTGGAATACCCTGTTCCAAAATCATCAATAGCTACCTTAGCTCCGTATTGATGAATTTCATTAATAAAATCTACTACCTCTTTATAATTTTCAATGCCCTCAGATTCCACAATCTCAAATACAGCCCGACATGCTACTCCTTTATAAGAAAGCCTTTCTCTAATTAATTTTCTAATCTCTTCATCCATTACATCCTGAACAGATAAATTTACAGAAAACTCATAATCTGTTTCATGAAAAACTTCAAAGGTTCTATTGACTACTATTTTTGTCAGCTGAGGGTACAGCCTAGTTCTCTTAGATACATCAAGGAAACTCATGGGAGAAATCACTTTGTTATCTTCATCTATCATTCTAATGAGTGACTCATATTTTTCAATTTTATTAGTACAGTTGTTATATATAGGCTGAAAAAATGTAACGATTCTTCCGTCTTCGATGGCTTTTGAAAGCTTTTTACTCCACATCAAATTGTTCTCATATCCTTGAAGAAGAAAAATATCATCATTATAAACTTTTATAGACTCTTTATTTTTTTTCGCCCAGTTAAGAGCCATATTCGCCTTTTCTATCAGAGAATTTTCACCTAAAACCATACCAATACTAACATTGATTAATAATTCGTGATTATGATAGTAGAAATACTCCTTTTTGATTTTATGAGGTAATATTTCAATATTGCTTATAAATTGGCTGCTTGATATTGCTGCATCGGCCAAGAGACCAAATTCATCCGAAGGGAGTCTGTACACTTTTAATCCATTCTCATCACCAAACTCTTTCAATCGTCTTCCAAGTTCCAGCAGTATAGCATCACCAACCTTATTACCAAAGAAATCATTTATTTCTCTAAATCCATCAATATTTACTATGGCTATCTTATTAAGCTTCAATTCGTCTATATCCTCTAGCAGCTTAATCCTATTTGGCAGACGTGTAAGACTATCAACGTAGAATTGATTTTTTAACTCATAGGTTTTTTCCTCCACTAATTCTTCTAAACTCATATTTAGTTGATTAAGCTCATCTGTTGTAGCCTTAATTAAATTATACAGCGCTTTATCTGTTTTAATATTATTATCATAGTACCTGAAAAACTTAGAGTCATCTACTATAATCCTTGCTCTCGATGATTCAGAGATAGCAATTACCGCCATATTTTGAGAAACAAATTGGCTTATATTACCTGAATAATTGAATTCACCATAAGTAAAAAAACCACTTACAGAAATATCATAATTTAATGGTTCCATTTCACAATTTGCCAGTAATCTTAAGAATCTAAGCCTTGCAGCACAGGAATATATAAATAACGATTCGATAGGCTGATTGGTTATTCTTTTAAACATACGCTTAGAGGATTCTAAAATATTATTTAGGTTTCCATATCCAAACCATACCTTTTCGCCTTCAGCTACAGTAGCATTGCAAATTACAGCACCGTTTTCACAATGCTTGCTTACTACCCTAGAAATATACCTATCATTCTTTAAAAGCATAAGCGGATATTCCACCCCGCTTTCAGGTAATCCATCAATAACCTCTTCTCCGAGATATCGTTTGTATACATCCACAGCAGGAATATTATCTATAGTATATACTATATTCTTATCAGCATAAGTAACTGTATGTTCTTTTCCTATTGGTACCCAATCAAAATTATAGTCTGTGTAAATGTATAATTCTTCACTATTTAGTGATACACCAACTGCACCGTTGAATGATATCTTATTTTCTGTAAACACAATATCATCGGCATCTCTTACTTTACCAGATAGTCCTCCAGCTTTTACTATACCCTTTGAAATAGAATCTGCACCATCTAAAAATTCTTCTCCGTTTATATCTTGAGAAGTAGCAAACATAATTAAAGCCTTAGAATTTGATTTTATTATTTCTTTAACTAAGTTTTTACCTAATGCATAACTATCTAAATTAACATTGTCCATGCAGCTGGTTGTTATCGTTGTATGCTCAAAGATGGTAAATGATATAATACATACCCCTTGCATGCTCTTGCCTTCATAGATAACTGAATCCGATGTAGTTCCAACAATACGCGCCTCAGGAGTTAGTTCACAAATAGTATTTCTTAGTTCTAAGATAATCTCCTTATCTGTTAAACCGCAAAATGCCTGTACTAATACATTTTTCTCTTTATATATTTCATTCTTTCTAATAAAATTCCTCAAATTTTCTTTTCCTCTATAAATTGTATTAAAGGTCTGCACTATATTCACCTGCCCTTCTAGTGCAAAATTGTCCAATATTCGCAATTGTCTGTAATTTTCATATTTATATTATATATCAAAATTACAGACAATTTAATACTTTCTTCCATTTTATTTACATAATTTTCATTACGACTTTAGTAAATTCTAAGATATTTTATATTAATCATAAAAATTTAATGACTTAATAGTTCTATCTCTTCCTAAATGAGTATTATCAAACACCATTTTAGCATTTTCTAGGTAATTCTCGGGTTCTACAAGAGATGGACTATAGTGTGTAAGCCATAATTCCTTTGCTTTTGCATTCTTAGCTAGCCTTGCTGCTTCCGTGAACAACATGTGTTTATTTTCAAGTGCCTTATTAAGATCATTATCATCTCCATACATGCCTTCGCATATAAATAAATCCGCATCTTTTATAAACTCACCTAATTGTGTAGTAGGTCTTGTATCTGTACTATAAAACAACTTAAGTCCCTTTCTTTCCTCCCCTAATACTAAGCCGGGAGTGAATTGCCTTCCTTCATGGGTTATTACATTACCTTTTTGTAATTTACTCCATAACTGTACTGGTACATTATTTTCCTTAGCCTTTAACGGATCAAATTTACGTTCCCTTTTTACCTCTATGCCATAAGCCATACATGGTATTGTATGCTCCACAGGTAAAGTATGTATAGTCATACCACCCATACATTCAGTAAATCTTTCATTCTCACCTACTTCGATTAATTCTAATTCATAGGGAAGATTGGGGGCTATTACAGTTAATCCTGCTACTACTTGTCTAAGTCCCACTGGTCCAATCAATTTTAATGGTTCTGTTCTATCAGAATTTGCAATAGTTAAAAGTAATCCTGGTAATCCTACAACATGATCTGCATGATAATGGGTAAAACATATCGCATCTATTGATTTAAAACCCCATCCAACCATTTTCAAAGATACCTGAGTGCCTTCTCCACAATCTATAAGTATTTTCCTCCCTTGAAAAGCAACAAGAAGAGCAGTTAGACTTCTATTTGGTGTAGGCATACTTCCTCCGCAGCCTAAAAGACATATATCTAACATATTATTTTCCTTCCTTAAAAAATAAACTTATTATTTATTATACCAAAAACCAATAAGCATAACCCTAAAAATGAACCTATTGAAATATATTATAAGTATTTAGGAATATCATCCCATTCTCCTCAATCTTATCCTGGCTACCCAACACGCAAAAATAGTCTTGATCTATTATTTCATATAGTAAATATTTATAATTTCTTATATCTTCTAAGGTAACAGAGAAAATCTCATCCTGTTCATGCTTAAGATCCTCAGCAGATATTCTCTGAAAGTAGTTACAATCTGCCTGAAAGCCTTTTAAAAAAGGTGTAAGAGGTGCATTAATTTCTGAATAGGTTTTTACCATATAGTTGTTCAATTCTTTATTACTTATATCCAAGCGCTCTAGATAACCAGGTATACCGTTAAAAGTTTTTAAGGTATTGGTGAAATTAGGGTCCATGAAACTAGATAAATATATATTTCCTAATCTGGTTATATTTATATCGGACCCATATGCACCACCTTTAATTCTAACCATATTCGACAAGTAATCATATTTTAAAATTGTTTTTAATACTTGTAATCCACCTTCATAACGGTACTCTAATTTTTTCAGATTATAACCCTTTGATAAAAACTGAATCCTATTTGGTGCTTTAATCCCCTCATTTCTTCTTGATAAAATGAAATCATAATTTTTTAATTCAACCGTGTGATTTCTTAAACTCGAGCAGAAATGGCTAAAACTCTCCTGAAACTTCTTATAGTCTTCAGGAGCAGCCGTGACACTAGCTGTTAAATTAACTTTGCTAAATACTAAATCATATGTTTTGATTAATTTAGATTTTATCTCTTCTGCATTTATATAAAAGCTTTTTTCTAAATTGCGTAGAAATTCATAAAAAGATATTCCCCATAATTGTTCCATGTAGTTTCCTCTTTCTGAAAAATATGATGTAAGCCTTTGAGAAACTATAGCACTGGGATTCCTGTTAATATTCATTTCAAATGCAGCCTTTATATGTTTTATTATTTGCAGTAATCTGTCATCATTTTCAAAAATACTATTGTTTACTATATCTCCTAGTATGTCAAACAATGCAGGCAACCTATTAACTAATACTTTTGCTTGAATCATGAATTGAGGACTAAGTTCCTTATCAGAATTGTTTCTTGCAAAGGGTTTAATGCTATAACTTACTCCTCCAGTATTCAGCACTATTTCATTTGATAAATTAAAATATTTATATCTTTTAGTATCAAGTTTACCCAATAAGTTACATAACAAAGGTAGATAAGGGATAAGTTCCTGATCTACTGCTTTAGCACTAAAATACAGATTTACGTAGACTATGCCATTTGTAAAGATTGGATGTTTTAACACCTTTACTCCAGAGCATTCCTCTTCAAATGTATTCAAATCAATACTATCATCTTTGATATCGTCTATTGTAATTATAGGAATAGCATATTCTTTTTTCTCCGTACTTGCAGTAATTTGTATTTCTTTTAATTTAACAGTATCTCTTATTATCTTATCTAATGAGTTCTCCGATAGATTTTCTTTAAGATTTCCTAAAAGTTTCTTTTCATTTTCACTCTTTAAAAGATTTAATCCTTTTTTAGGCTGTAATACAAACATAGAATAATGTAAATTATTGACTAGATATTTCTCTATTAATTTTTCAAAATAATCATTTGTTAACGAAGTCTTAATGCTATTTAAATTATTTTTATAATATAAATGTTTAGCTGCATCACCATCATATAACCAGCTATCAAGTATTTTTAAATTATAATTAAAACCTGTTGGGAATTTCAGATCATTCATCTCTCTTACTGTAAATTCCTTAAGATTGAGAGCAGCTCTTATAATTCTTTTATCAATACCTATATGTACAATTTCTCTAAGAGCTTTGAAGATAATTTTTTTAAACTCATCCTTTCTGCTCACCTCAGAATTTTTAGCTACTATACTAAAGACAGGCTGCAGCATGTTTTTCTGAAGCACTCCATAGATATTTTCCTTGAAATCTGCTTTAACTAATATTTGTTTTAACAAAGCAGCAGGTGAGTCCAACAGAATATATTTTAGTATCTCAAAGGCCAAATACAGCTCTGAATCTGTTGATTTTCCAATGACGAAATTTAAGCTTAGATATGTTTTATTGGCTTCTTTTTCATTTTGAGATATGGAGTAATCTTCAATAACTTGAACAGCTTTATCAAATTGATTTTCAGGGATTATTGAAGAAGCTATCTGCTTATATGTATATTTGCTTAAATACTCCTCATTTAGGAACTTCAGTTTTTCTACCAAATCCATTTTGCCGTATAAATATATATAACTATTAGATGGATGATAATACTCTTTATGAAATCTCTCCAGCTTCTCTTGATTCAAATCTAAAATAGATTCTGGTATTCCTCCAGCCTCAAATCTATAAGAAGTAGTTGGAAATAATGATTTATGAGCATTTCTAGCTAAAATACTTTCTGGTGATGAAAATACTGACCTCATTTCATTTAAAACTATACCATTATATTCTATAGTACCATCTTTGCTAGATAATTCATAATGCCACCCTTCTTGCATTAAAATCTCTGGACTATTATATAAATTAGGATTAAGAACCCCATCCATATAGAAATCTATTATATTATCTAAATCCTTGTGATTCATACTTGCCCCTATATATACGGTTTTATCTTTAAAAGTAAATGCATTAAAAAAGGTGCTAATAGCCCCCTTCATCAGCTCTACACAAGGGTTATTTATTGAATACTTCCTAGAACCTCTAAGCACACAATGCTCAAGTACATGAGCCGCCCCCGAATTATCCTTCGGAGGAGTTTTAAAGGTTATAGAAAACACCTTATTTTCTTCATCATTCTGCAAATGTATTAATCTTGCTCCACTTTTTTCATGTTTAAACTCTAACATCAGAGAATTTATTTCTGCTATTTTTTCTTTCTTTATAAGCCTAAAACCATGATATAACAACCCAATTTGAAACACTGCTTACATCTCCTTTTTATAAAACTTTGCACATAGCAAAAATGCTCTTATAAAAAAACAGCTGACGAAAATTAATCAGCTGTTCTAACTATAACTAGAAATTAATTGTTTTTAAATATTCAATACCTCTAGTACTAAGAGTCTTATAGGCATATACATTCTTTATTGTAAATATAACTACATAAATAGTTATGACAACTATTAAATTTGGCTTAAAACGAATAAGGCAATATACAGCCGCTGCAGCTTCCAAGTATGTTGCAATATTTACTGCAATTACATTGAGATTTTGCTTTATCATTTGAGTTTCACTTTGCCAGTTTAAGCTCGGACTTCTCAAGTCAAAATTTAAACCTAATATTGAACCATATAAGATTACTGGCAACGCTAAAGCAAAGATTAAAATGTAATAAATTGCAGTCAGCTTTAATACTAATGCTCCGGCAACAATTGATAAGAAGCATGGTATACATATTAATAATGAACTAACAATAATCTTGCATATTATTTGATTTCTATAGCTCATTGGTATATGTTTCATAGTATTCACTTGGATGCTTTCTCTTGAAATAGATGTTAATGCTATGAGATTTGCCCCTACCTGTATGAATACAAAAACAATAAAGCAACCTATTACTAATCCCATATTTTTATGGTTATTTTGAAAACCTAACATTCCATCAATAATCTGATAAGACCCCTTTTGACTAACAATTGAAACTATTATCATAGTAGGTAATATAAGCGGTGAAACCAGACAATTAATTAAATACACTGGATTTCTAGTAATCATTTTTAGTTCTTTAGCGACGTAGGATCTTAACTGATTCTTACGTTTTATAGCCTTAAATATCTGCTCTTCCTTTACTTTTTCTTTAGTAGAGAATATCTCTGAGCCACCTATAACACTTTTAAGATATAATTTTTCGCCTACTACCAAGAATAAAGCGAACAACAATGCTACCAAACAAATAAAACCTAGTAAATATGTAGCTCCAATGAACTTGTTATAATTATCAACTGCTAAAACAGCTAATTTTAAATGTGGAAGCACGTTTAATACTTTTATATTTAATTGGCTATTACTACTATTGAGATAATTACTAAAAAATCTATCACTGTACTTAAATATTACACTAATACTTAGAGACAAACATACTGTTGACATAAAACCAACTATTTTTACTATTTCTTTATTCCTTCCAAGGCTGCTAAACCCCATAATAATCATCAAAAGTATTGATACCATTACAAGTGGCACCATAGGAATCAATAAGTATATAAAAATACCGTAGAGGTAGTAAACCACCCCAAATTCCATTTTAAAACCATATACCACATAAATAGGTATGAAAATCAAAAAGTTTATTACATACTGATATATTAATACCACTAAAAACTTTGCAGTTAGTATCCTAGAAGAATTTATAGGAAGTGGAATTAATAAATCAATATCCTTGGAAAAATAGAAGATTGATACCATATATATAGTGCTCGATACGAGAGTGATAAAGGACACTATAATAAGGGCAGCACTCAGTAATAATCTTTCATTTCCATTTTGCGAAAGACTATCAAATACCTCGTAAGTGATATACCCTACTGTCAGCCATGACAAACAAATAACTACAAAGGTTAGTAATATAACATCGATAGCTGAGTTTTCTTCTTGGACTATGGTATCTAAAAACCCATTATTGCTTTTAAATAAAATCTTTGTCAAACTAATTAGTTTCCTCATTATATACCATCTCCAAAAACACATTTTCCAGGGAAGCACTTTCACCAAGTTCTTTGATCTTATCCTTCAAACTACCACTATACACAAGTTTTCCTTTATTCAAAATGGCTACTTCATCACAAAGCTTTTCCGCTACTTCTAGTACATGAGTTGAAAAGAATACAGTGTTTCCTTTGTTAGCATGCTCTCTCATAATATTCTTCAATATGCTTGCTGCCTTAGGATCCAAACCCGTTAGCGGTTCATCAAGAATCAGTACCTTTGGATCGTGAATAAGGGCACCTACTATGAATATTTTCTGCCTCATGCCATGAGAATAGCTTTGTATTTTATCCAATAGAGCATGTTCTAACTCGAATTCTTTAGAAAGCTTCATTATTCTCTCTAGCTTTCTATCCATAGGAACATTGTACATATCTCCGATAAAATTTAGATACTCTATGCCTTTCAATCTCAAAAAAGCATCTGGGCTGTCAGATACAAATGCGAAGTCCATCTTAGCCTTTAATGGCTCTTTGCAAATGTTTATATTATTAATTAATATCTCTCCTGAATCAGGTTCAATTATCCCTGTAATCATTTTTATGGTAGTTGTTTTTCCAGCCCCATTATGCCCCAAAAACCCAAATATTTGTCCAGCATTAATCTTTAAACTCAAATTATCAACGGCATTTACTCTACCATTATAGCTTTTAACAATATTTTTTAGTTCTATCATAAAAGTTCCCCTATTTTAAAACTATAGTTGTCCTACTTAATATTTATGAAAAGTAAAACTGCATTTAAAGCTAAAATTATTACACTGACAAGTAAGTTTCTGCTTGCTGATGCTTTTTTCACTATTTTGTAGTAAAGATATAAAGCTATCGATAATAGCGGCATCACAACTACATATGCCAGTTTAGGTATAGAACCATCCGTATTCCCTGATAGGTTAAAATGAATACCTACACTTGCTGGCAGGAAATTGAAGCATACTAGATTTGCAATTATACTTATTACTATTAAACCAACAGCTACCTTATTTTTCATTGATTCAGTCATTCTTACATTCCTCCTATTATATAACATTCAAATTTTTTTCAATACAGTCCATATCATTCAAATCATCATCTATTAAATCTATGTATAAGCTTTCTTCTTCAAATACCTTAGGCATATTATTAGATTCCTTATTCATATCTGAGATACTTAATACACTTTTAGCCATTTCCTTAGGTATATTAAAATTCCATACACCTGGC
The DNA here is from genome assembly GCA_030706015.1 of Bacillota bacterium. Classification (GTDB taxonomy): domain Bacteria; phylum Bacillota; class Clostridia; order Clostridiales; family Clostridiaceae; genus JAUZPI01. Next base: position 22,155 of record JAUZPI010000034.1, on the reverse strand, counting down.
AACCCACTATTCCAATATTCATAAATGCTGTATTTTCGTATATTTCCTATAACTAGCGGCAGATATGGAGAAATTACAATATTACCATTAGCTTGAATAGTACAATGATCAACACAATGCTTAGAAATAGTGCGGAATCGTATCAGATGCTCTATTGGGTCTCCCCATGTAACCTTCAACGTTGTATCAGTTGAATTTATCTCAGCTATATCTTTAATAAGTTTTCTATATTGAAGGTTACTGGCCTTTATTTCTTCCAAATTTCTATATGCTCTTCCTAAAAACATTAAAGGCTGCGTTCCTAAAGTTCCCTTTCTAACGCCTAATGCTATAAGAAGTTTATGTACTTCCTTAATCTCATGAGAATTAAAAGATGTAGGTGTAAATGCAAAATTAGGATTGAAGCCTGCTTCTAACAGATTTTTGATACCACTGATGGTTTTTTCAAAACTTCCCGTCTGGTTCCTCAGTTTATCATGAGTACAAGAGCTAGAACCATCGATGCTTATCTTAATAGAGTCTATCCCAGCCTCCTTTAATTCCTTAGCAGTTTCTTGGGCTATTAAAATACCATTGGAAACCATTGATACAATATGCGTACCCTTAGCTTTAAGTCTTTTAGTGCATTCTATAAGTAATTCTTTTCTTAACATAGTTTCTCCACCACAGAAGGAAAACCTATACAACTTAAACTTTGAAATATCATCTATAAAATTAAGCACTTCCTGGTCAGTTAACTCATTATTTACAACTATATTTTCACCACTAGAATTATAGCAATGTAAGCACCTAAGATTACATTTATTAGTAATATCAAATGCTATACTATGTGGACCAATTAGAATATCTGAATACCCTCCTATTGTGTTACTTCCTTTCACTATATTTCTCACCTCCTTGTATCTAGAATAATATCAAATAAACATAATATTTTTTTTAATTTATAATAATCGTTACTTATCATTATCTAACTGAACCTCATACTTCAGTTATTATTTCTTGAAAAGTAACAAACCCATTATTTACGATTCACTAAGAATTAGAATATGGAGCTTGTACATCAAATACAAGCTCCGAAATGTAGGATATTATGCAACTTCAACTCCTACTAGAACTGCTGCAACTACTACATATAGAGCACCTGCAACTACAGTATATGTCCATAACCATCCTGCATCTGTTTGATTTTCTGCATCGATAGCTTCTTGTCCTAGTGATTGAATCATTGGACTTTCGTAGTTCATAATCATAACCTCCTTCCAGCATCAATTTATAATAAGAAATAATCCACCCCTATATTGTATAGAGGGCAAATTATACTATTAACAATTAATTATAAAGAGCATCAAGATCATCTAAATCATCATCTATTAAATCTATATATAGACTTTCTTCTGCAATAACCTTAGGTATATTTTCAAACTCTTTATTCATATCAGAAATATTAACAATATTCTTTGCTAATTCTCTAGGAATATTGTATTCCCAAGCATTGCCTAACCCATTATTCCAGTATTCTAAAATACTGTGTTTTCTAATATTACCTACAACTAGAGGAATATATGGTGACAGCACAACATTTCCATTTGCTAGTACAACACAATTATCCACGCAATGCTTAATTACAGTTCTGAATCTTATTAGATGATCTATAGGGTCTCCCCATGCAACTTTTAGACCTTTGCTAGTCTCGTTTAGTTTTAATAATTCTTTTACTAAACGTCTATACTGCAAATCTGTAGCTTGTATCTGCTCTAGATTTTTATCAGCTCTTCCTAATAACATAAGTGGCTGCGTTTTTAATTCACCTGTCTTAACACCTAATGATACTAATAAGTTATATACCTCTTTGAATTCATCTATATTAAAGGAGGTTGGGGTAAAGGCAAAGTTTGGATCAAATCCTGCTTCTAGTAAATTCTTAATTCCTTGAATAGTTTTTTCAAAGGAACCAGCCTTGTTTCGCAATCTATCATGTGTACATGGCGAAGCTCCATCCAAGCTAATCTGAACTCTATCAATCCCAGCTTCTTTAAGCTGATTTACAGTTTCTTTAGTCATTAATATACCGTTAGAAACCATTGATATCATATGTATACCATTAGACTTTAATTTTTTTGCGCATTGGATAAGCAAATCCTTCCTAAGAAGCGGCTCCCCTCCACAAAAACAAAAATTATATAATTTAATTTGAGAAATATCATCTATAAACTTAAGTACTTCCTCATCACTTAATTCATTATCTACTATTAGATTTTCTCCACTAGCGTTATAACAATGTAAACACCTAAGATTACACTTATTTGTTATATCTAATGATATTTGATGAGGTCCTATCAAAATATCCGCATGTCTATTAACTTTAACACTTTGACTCACTTTATATCTCACACTCCAATCACAGCTCTAGTACCTGGATATTAGTAAATATAGCTGTACACTTCCAAATCTTTTTCACCCACTTCGTGTCTTAACAAACATTCGCTTTCAAATCCGCTGTTTTGAAAATGGCTTACAACTTCTTCACTTACAGAGCCATCTTTTATAACCAATAACTTCATTTTAGAAACATTTGCTACACTGATCTCTGGAGTAAGCTCTTTAGCAAAATTTATAACTGCTGAAGCATATTCTACTGGTAAGCTTAAAACTCCAAAACCAGCTACTGTAGTTTTCTTTAAAGAAAACTTATTTACTGGTTGTACAACTGATAACATACCTTCAATCTTCCCATCTTTCTTTAGAAGGAAAAACTCTTCTGAGTAGGCAAATAATTTTTCTCTAAGATATACCTCACTTCTATATTCATCTAGCTTTATACCAGGGTTTATGTAATTTAACATACCTTCTCTTTTAAGTATGTCTTCTTTAAAAAATGTGCATATGTCACGAAAATCTTCTTCCTTAGCTAGAGTTATAGTGTAATTCTCATTAATTTGTTTCTCTAAATCATACATAAATGGGTTTCCTCCTATCCAATCCACTAAACCAATTGTGGTATATTGATATAATACTTTTATTAAATCCTCAGAGATTCTTTCTCTTGTTACCCCTTTATACTTTTCCAACATAGTATCTATTATTTCCACTACATTTCTTGTACCGTCACATAATTCTAAAATAATAATACCTATTGGATTTATAATTAAGTCATTTAGAAAAAGAGCCTTATTAGAATGACAAGATACAAATCCATTCTTTTCATTTCTTGCATATTCCACATTGTCTTTCACAAATACAGGTTTACGTTCTATATGCAATTGAAAGTTAAATCTATCAGCACTGTGGTACATTAATACTTCATCCTCCCTTACAATTTATATTTATAATATTTCAATTTCTTTTCAGTTTCTACATATAGAATCATACCACCATATATTCAAATATACCTAAATAAGTAATAAAAGGTAAGTTTTATTACTTATTTGACTCATTATATTCATTTATTACTAAGAAAAAAATAGTAAATGAAATTTAATTTAAATATTTTGCGTTTATTATAAATTTTTAAACGAAATAAGAAGCCCCTCATACATTTTATTTCAACATATGAGGAGCTTCTCTTATTGCATTAGACCTTTTAGTAATCTGGTTGATATTAGACATTTCTCGCCATTTATCATATATGCGACTCTATTGTTTATATCAATTTCCTTAATATTATCCTTATTAACTAAATAAGATCTATGACATCTAAAAAATCTATCATCCAGTTTTTCCTCAACATCTTTCATTTTAGCATAAAATTCTACTTGTCTATCTAAAGCATGTACTACTACCTTGTGTATTGTACTAGATGTCTCGAAAAAAAGAATTTTTTTATATTCTATGTTAATAACCTTATCATCTACCTTCATACTAAAGTTTTTTTGAAGGTTAGTTGTCTTAGCTGAATACTTTGTATTAGCATCGATTATGCACTGATGAATTCTTTCTCTAATATTAGAATAATTATCTTTTATTATATAATCCATTGCTTCAACCTTATATAAAAAAGTCAAATAACTCATTTCCGCATGAGTGGTAACAAATACAATAAAGCCTCTAGGATCATATTTTCTTACTTCTGTAGCTAAACTTATGCCATTGATATTAGACTTTAAATCTATATCAAGAAAATACAGGCCTGATATATCGTTATTGCTTACATAGCTGATAATTTCCGCTGGATCTGAAGTAGCTAATGTCACTTCCATATCATAATTTTCTATCATAACAATATCTTCAATTATTTTCTTTAAATGCTCTCTTTGATCCTGATTATCCTCGCAAACAAATATCTTAAGCATTGACTCTACCTCCACTTTTATCTATTAGTAATTTCGAGAAGTTGTTTAAACTCATTGTTTTCTATTATAGTATCTAACGATATATTATCATACACTCCAATGACTTCCTTTAAATTACTAAGTCCTAATCCCCTATTTTCTCCTTTTGTGGAGAAGCCTTTCTCATATACCTTATATACTGATGGTATGTTGTCATTAAAATTATTTATTATTGCTATTAAAACAGATTTTTCTTTGGAAATAATCGCCACCTGCATAGAGGGCTTATCACATTTTTCAGCGGCCTCAATAGCATTATCAAGTAAAATACCTACAATCCTACTAAGATCAATGATATCAATACTTATTTTTTCTATAGGCTCCATAATATCAATATAGGTATCTATTCCTAGTTCCTGAGCTCTTATCAGCTTAGATGAGAAGATTCCTTTAATTTCTGATATCTTGATATTCTTAAGAAGACCTATCTTGAAGTTATTAGATTCCATTCCCTTGCCTAGGGGCATAATTTTCTCATTAAAATGCTGCTTAAGTCCCTCCATATCATTACTTTCAATATATCCGATCATTGATGATAAAATATTTATATAATCGTGTCTAAAAGCCCTCATATCTGAGTAAAGCTTTTCTAAATTACTTGTATACTCCTGTAAATTCTCAAATTGATTTTGTTTATGTTTAAATTCTATCTCTTTAGTTACACTTCTAATCAATATGTACATAATTATCATCAATAATACAAAATACGCAAAGAACAGTATTCCATTTACTTTTATAATTTCATCAGTTGAACCGCTTTTATTCCCTAGAATTATATTTGTATAGAAAATTATAAGAGTTAGTATCAAACTGATTATAATTAACACACCAAAATTCCATTTAAGCTCGATTTCCCACATCCTAGTGTTCTTATTTAATAACGTTCCTAGCAGCTTACTTAATATAATGACTAATACAAATTCCATTATAAGAAGCTGCCAATATGTTGAGTTATCATGACTTACTAAGTTTATATCAACTTTATACAAAGAAATACAAACATAGCTAAGCAAGTAATCTGCAATTACGCTTATCAGTATTGAAATTACCGGAATAGAAATGCTTCTAACGATGTTCTTGCTGTTTTTATAAAGAAAAATAACTGGGATTACCACTATGGGAAACATTGCTACAAATTGTCCCCATCTTAATGTAACCAAAGATATGCTTTCTGCGAGACCTATCATCGCTGCAATTTCTTTTAGCTTAAATTTAGACGAATTTAGATTAATTATTGAGGTATATATAAGAAGAATAGTTCCCAACATTTTTATATATAACTGCATGTCAATAAGTTTCTCCTAAGTAAAATTTTACTATATTATAGCATAATTTAATTCAAGAGTACATATATTAAGGGCTATAATTAGAATCTAATTATAGCCCTTAATATAACTATTCTTTTGTATTCATGGTTTCCTTTAATACTTCCATTGGAATCTTAGGTTCATACAAACCTAAAATAATACACTTTCCTAATGCTTGTTCAGTTATCTTTATTGATGTTTCTCCTATGTTAGCTATTAGTTTTTCTCCCATGCTAGATAATTGCTCTTTCATACTTCTCATAATTCTTATATCCCCTTTTTAATATTTTATATGTAATTGGTAAAATGCTTATAACTTCATAGGCTACTGCTAAAGAAATTAAAGTTTTAATTGTGCCATTAGGTATAATTAAAGCTATAAGCATTAAAAATATGCCTGTTAATACTGAATCCCTCTTTAGCTTATTTCTTAGTTTCTCTCCTAATAAAGGATGGCTTTCTGTATCCCCTGGTGAGTATTTATATAAAAGTAGGTTTGTCATCAAAAATGTTACAAGAACAGCATAATTGTTTAATTTTATATAACTACTCAGATAGGATCCTAATACAAACATTATTACAGATGATATGGTACACACTATACTGCTTTTTGAATGTAACCCAAATGCATTTTTTCTTATTAGTGCAAAGGTTAATGTCATAATGGATACTTCTAAAAGTAGGTTAAATACTGCAGCAACTGCAAATATTACAATAAACTTTGATATGTTTATCAACAGTATTTCAAATCCTAATTTCATCTTCTGTAATTCTAATCCCTCTTTATTCAAACGTTTATTTACTTTTAAAGTAATAATCTCTGATAGTCTTTCCACTATACTTTTTTTATTCTCTTCATACCCCACAACTATCACCCAAATTAATTATACAATATCTTCCACCTGCCAAGCTATAATAATAATATATCGATTCAGTTTCTGCATATACGCCATTAATGAAAAAATGCTCTATAATAACTGTGCATATTTTTGTAATAAACGCTTTTTGAGCATTAGTTTTTTTTCTTATAAAGCATCCTATAAAACAAAGCTATAATTGCCAGTGATAACAAATCAAGTGTTATTACTGGTCCTTTGATAAAGCTAGGCACAGATAATATGGGTGTAGATATAGTGTTAATAATGATTATAATTATTAGTAAAACTATTGTATTCCTCATGTGTTCCTCCTTTCATTAGATTTAATTCACTATTAATATTTTAATTTCAAAAATGTGAAGCTCCACATTTTTGTATTAAGTGCATGTAATAGCTAAGTAAACGTACTATTTAAATAAAAAAGAACCGAATTTCTTTATGAAATCCGATTCTTTTAATATATTATTATAGAATCTTAAATTAAATATCATAATAGCCTTTTTAGTAAAGTAGAAGCTTGTTATTCTTCTACCTCGAACTGATCTTTTCCAACTCCACAAAGAGGACAAACCCAATCTTCAGGAATATCTTCAAAGGATGTTCCTGGATTTACTCCATTCTCCGGATCACCCTCATCAGGATCATATACATAGCCACAAGCTATACAAACATATCTTTTCATTCATTTTCCTCCTTAATACAATCAATTGTTACTATTCTAACCACAATAATAATTTTTACTCTAATAGGTTATTCAAGGTCCTAAAATAATATACCATATGTGGAACAAAGTAAATAACATAAACCTTTTATTAATTTGCACACTATTGTATGAGGTGATTTCTTATGAAAAAAATAATTTCAACTGCATTACTGTTTACTATGCTTGCAGCCACTGATGTATCTGCACAAAATCTATCCTATACAGTACAACCAGGAGATACATTATGGAGGATAGCAGTAAACAATGAAACAGGTGTCAGCGAACTTGTAAGTTTAAATCCCCAAATAGCTAATCCAAATTTAATTTATGCGGGGCAGAAAATTTCAGTACCAAATCTTCAGGATGTTAAGACACAGGAAACAGAAGTTATTAGACTTGTAAATGTAGAACGTTCTAAAGTAGGTTTAGGTCCTTTAACTTCTAATTGGCAGCTTTCAAGAGTTGCAAGATATAAATCCCAAGATATGATAAATAAAAATTACTTCTCTCATATATCACCAACCTATGGTTCCCCATTTGCTATGATGGAAAACTTCGGCTTAACATTTTCCTCTGCAGGTGAGAATATAGCTATGGGCCAAAGAACCGCACAAGAGGTTGTAACATCCTGGATGAATTCTCCTGGTCATAGAGCAAACATCCTAAATGCAAGTTATACGCAAATAGGAGTTGGTCTTGCAAGAACCAGCACCGGTGTACCATATTGGACTCAGGAATTTATAAAACCTCTATAATAGATGTACCACAGAAAATACTAAGGGATTATCAAATTGATCCCTTAGTTAATTGAATCTAATAATAAAATATTTACCACATAATATCAAACCTAAACTTCATACCTATTATTGGACTATCATAGTCAATATCCTTGTTTATAACTTTCTTATGAAATTTAAATAATCTATATTAAAATCATTTTAGCTTTAAATAACACCTATTTATTGACACAGAATATACTAAAACTGTAGTTAGAATAAAAGAGGTGGAGACTATGTATGATGAATTTTTACCCTTCTTTGACCCTATGTTTATGAGATGCCCTATAGAGATGGAACCTATGATGATACCCATAGAAATGGACAAAAGATTAGCAAAAGCTTATGTCTTAGATCAACCTTTTGTAGGTATATTACCTCTAGAAAAGGCGTTAAAAAGAGGAACTATATTCCCTAATATTCCTTTATCCTAATCTATAAAGTATAAATTGGAGGAACCAAAATGGATGAAAATCGAAATCCTGTTAGTCGTGAAGAACTTGTAAAAAAAATGCAAGAATTAACCTTTGCCGCTGTAGATTTAAACCTATATTTAGATAACCATCCTGATAATAGAGAAGCCCTAGGCATCTATAATAAAATCTACAAAGAATTAACGGATGTAAAGAAGATCTATGAAATGAAATATGGTGCATTATCTAATTTCGGCTGCTCACCAAGTCAATGTCCTTGGACATGGATAGACGAACCTTGGCCTTGGGAAATAGGAGAATAGGAGGAACTATACGCAATGTGGATATATGAAAAAAAACTAGAACATCCAGTTAAAATAAAATCTAAGGATTTAAGAATGGCAAAATTCTTAATGGCTCAATACGGCGGTCCTGATAGTGAACTTAGTGCCTCAATTAGATATTTATCTCAACGTTATACCATGCCAACAGGCAAAACAAAAGGATTATTAACCGACATTGGTACAGAGGAATTAGCTCATGTAGAAATGATAGCTTCAATGATTTATCAACTGACAAGAGGTGCTACTCCTGATGAATTAAAAGCAGCAGGCCTCGGGGGATATTTCACTCAGCACGATAGTGCAATATATCCGGCAGACGCTAACGGAATTCCATGGACTGCAGCATATGTTCAATCTATTGGAGACCCTATTACTGATCTTCATGAAGATATGGCAGCTGAACAAAAAGCTAGAACAACCTATGAACATCTTATTAAATTAACAGATGATCCTGATGTTATAGATCCATTAAGATTCCTAAGAGCTAGGGAGGTAATTCATTATCAACGCTTTGGAGAAGCTTTGGTAGATGTATATGAGCATACTCCTAAAAAGAAGTATTAATTTAATTTGAAAAATGCCCTCTGTGGTTTATATAGATTCTTACCTAATGCTAAGAACATAGATTACCAATTTAATATCAAATGATTAACGTATACATTAATAAATAATCTGTGCATTCTTTCATCAGCTACTTAATAATAAAAGATGCACAGATTCACTTATTCCTATCTATCTTTGTTCTATTAATACTTTATCCTTACTTGATAGGTATTTTCTGCACTTATCGGTAAATACCTCTACATTTCTCTTTTCTTCCTCCATCTTTTCAGGAGTCATTCCGCCTCTTCCTAATCTATCACAAAATGTAAACAATGCTACTTCATCAACTGAGACTTCTTCTGACATTTTACCAATATCCGCAAAAGGCAGACCTTTTACTATAAAAAGAGCCTGCATATGCCACCTGATTAATTTCGATACATTGTGAATAAAACTATTATCATCAGTAAATTGTTTTAGAAATTCTACAGCCATTTCTGCTCCCACCTTGTCATGATCGTATGAAGTTATTTTACCCTTTCTTATGACAGTAGTAGGTGCTTTTCCTATATCATGCAACAGTGCTGCCCACATTAACACATGAGAATCCTTACTTTTATATTTCTTCTGAGCAGCATTATCTACAACCATCATAGTATGTTTCCATACTGAGCCCTCTGGATGATATTTGGGGGATTGCTCAACATCTACTATATCTCCTAAGAAGGTAAAGGGATACTCTTGAAAAAAAATACTTGTTTTGATTTTTTCTTCAAAATATATTGATGGCTTTTCATCCTCCATTAAGTGTTTGTCGAATTCCTTAAATAAATGCTGTTTATCTACCACGAAAATCCCACCTTTCTAATTATTATTTTATGCTTTTTTTCGATAATTATTGCTATTTAGTATTCTTCAAATAAAAAAGGATTAACTAAAAGTTAACCCTCATTTCACTAATTATTTATTTAAACATCTTTAAATCTATCTCTTACTATCAGGATTTTATCTATATTTTTAAAGAATACATCTACAAGTTTAGGATCAAAGTGATCTCCTCGCTCTTCCTTAAATAGATTCAATATCCTATCCAGCTCCCAGGCTTTTTTATAGACACGATCACTACCTAATGCATCAAATACATCTGCCACAGCTGTTATCCTTCCATAAACATGTATCTCTTCTCCTTTTAAACCATGTGGGTAGCCTTTTCCATTAAACTTTTCATGATGCTGAAGAGCAATTATTGCAGCAGACCTAAAAATTTGTCTATTTGAATTCTTTAACAAATCATATCCAATATTAGAATGTGCCTTCATTAACTCAAATTCGTCTGATGTAAGTTTACCTGGTTTATTTAATATATTATCCGGTATAGCTAGTTTCCCGATGTCATGCATAGGAGACGCTACTTTAATAAGTTCAGCTTCATTAGTAGAAAGACCTAATGCCTTAGCAAGTATATATGAATATTCCGCCACTCGCTTAACATGATTACCCGTCTCCTTTGAGCGTGCTTCAGCCACTTCCCCTAAAGTAAATACTATTTCTTTTTGAGTATTTTCTATTTCTACATTTAGGCTTTGAAGCTGCTTATTTGTAGAATCAATTTTTAGCATATTCCTATAGGTTCTTAGCACTGACACTAATGTAGTAAATAATTTTACTGATGTAAGTTCTGTCTTTTCTTTATAATCATCTATATCATAGTCAACTACTATTCTCTTTTCAGGTGCTTGTCCTGGTTGACCTGTCCTCAATATAATTCTGGTTATATCATTTCCCAGCTCTTCACGTACATACTTTACCACCCTTAGGCCAGCATCCTCCGTCTCCATAACAACATCTAACAGTATTACAGCAATGTTGTCATTCTCTCTCATTATACGCTTTGCCTCTTCACCTGAGTACGCACTTATAAAATTTAATGTTTTATTGTCAAATTCAAAGTCATTAAGTACAAGTTTAGATATGTTATGTACTTCCGCCTCATCATCCACAATTAAAATATTCCAACTTCCGGTGCGTTTGTTTTGAGGCGTATCCTCATCATCAAATATTAAAAAATCATTTTCATCCTGAAAGGATAAAATATCATTTTCCATAGGGACTACCCCTTTCTATTATCAATGCAGCCTAAATATTTCCCAAATTATAATTATTATATCAAAACCATTGTAAATTTGCTATGATTATTGATATGATTATACTGTATTTATCTTCTAAATTAATTCTGGAGGTAACATAAAATGGCTAATATATTAGTAGTAGATGACTCTTTAATTATGAGAAAAAACTTAAAGGTCATTTTAACTGAACACGGACATACAGTCATAGGCGAAGCCACTAACGGTCTTCAGGCATATAAGGAATATGAAAGGTTACACCCTGACCTTGTCACCATGGATATCACAATGCCTGTTATGGACGGCATTAAAGCCGTTGAAAAAATAATGAAATCTTTTCCTGAGGCAAAGATAATTATGGTCAGCGGCTTGGATCAAAAGAAAATGGTTTTTGAAGCACTAAAAAATGGTGCTAAACATTATATAATGAAACCAATTACCCCTGACAAAATATTATATGTGCTTAACCTAGTACTAAATTCCAATAACCTTGAAGACAGTTCAATAAATTTATCTGACACTAACGATGATGCTTTAAACAATATGTGGCTAGAAATAAAAGAATCAAAGGATGAAATAGTAGATTTAAATAAAAGCCTGGAAGAAAAAATTGAAGAAAGAACAGAGCTATTAGAGGAGACAAATAGAAAATTAAAAGAAACTGTTGAAGAGCTAAAAATGACTCAAGATAAACTTTTATTGTCGGAAAAAAGTGCTGCACTTACTCAAATGATAGCTGGAATATCCCATGAAATAAATACTCCTGTTGGAATATGTATTACTGCAATGTCTAATATCGCGGAAAAAAACAGCGAAATAAAACAAAGCTATAATTCGGGCAAGATAAGAAAGTCAGAATTTGATAGATATCTAAATCTAGTGGATGAAACCACTAATTTAGTTTTATTAAATCTTAATAAAGCATCAGATTTGATTAGAAGCTTAAAGCAGGTTGCAGTGGATCAATCAAGCGAAATTAAGAGATCCTTTGTGATGAGAAATTATATTGAAGATGTTTTACTAAGTCTAAAGCCTGAACTAAAAAAACATAAGCATACTATAGCTGTAAACTGTGACAGCAATATTAAAATATGTAGTTATCCTGGAGCGTTTTCTCAGATAATTACAAACCTTGTAATGAACACTCTTATACATGGTTACGATAATATCAATAAAGATGATGAAGTTAAGATAAACTTTAACGTAACTAAGGGCGTTGACAGCTTATTATTTGAATACTCAGATGAAGGTAAAGGCATTGCAAAGGAATATCAAGATAAGATTTTTGATGCTTTCTTTACCACAAAACGGGGTTCCGGTGGTACAGGCTTAGGCTTAAATATAGTATATAATATTATTACTCAAACCTTAAATGGCACTATTAAATGTGAGAGTGAACCAGGCCTAGGTACAGCTTTTATTATTAACATTCCTTTTGAAGAAAATGAGTATAATAGCTAATTAAACTCCCCTATAACTACTAATATAGGGGAGTCTTTATTATATCTCGTCTTCTTCTAAGAAATTGTTCAAGCATACAAAACTTATATTAATACTATATTGTTCAAACTCCAGACTAGAATTCCAAATTGGCCAATCCCAATATTTTATAGAAGCACCCTTATGGCATATAATTGTTGGAGTTCCAATGGTAATAAAATCTTCAAGCCCTCCAAACTCTCTTATTGAATTTCCAAGCATTATATTTGAACATTCGGCAACAGTATCCTCAATATATCTTAGCAGATCAGCCTCACATATTTTATCTATAACAAATCCTTCAGTCAATTTTTGTGCTAAAGACTCATTAAAACTAAAAAACATTATTCCATCTAAGATTCCGCGAATATTAATAAACGCAGTAATATTATTTAAAGGCAGTTCTTCTTTCCTAGCTATATAATTGCTTTCAGAAAAAACAACCCCTGTTTCTTCCCTAATAAAGTTCCTAACCGTTTCAGTAACCGAATTAATAATCCTGTTAACAGCTATCTTTGGCATTGAAATATCATGGCTAATAGGTATACTAAATATAAATTCAGTTCCAATATTAGGTTCAGTATTAATATTTATATTTCCCCCTATTTCCTCTAAAGCCTTTTTAACGGCGGACAATCCCACACCTCTTCCTGATAATTCCGTCACCTCATCACTAGTAGAGAAACCGTCCTCAAAGATTAATTTTAAAACATCACTATTGCTCATATTCACTAATTCATCTGAAGAACACAAACCATGATCTATAGCCTTCTGTTTTATTATAGCAGTATCAATTCCAGTTCCATCATCACTAATAGTCAATTCTATCCTATCCTCTAACCTCATTACGGCACATTGTATTGTCCCCAATTCCTCTTTACCCTGCAGCAGTCTATCCTCTGGCTTTTCTATACCATGATCTACACAATTTCTAAAAACATGTACCAAGGATTTTGTAAAATCGCGATAATATTCCGTATCTACGAGTATATCATCACCCTCAATAGAAAAAGAGTTTATCAGCTTTTCCGATCTCTTGGCTATCTTCTCAACATACGCAGGATAATTTTTAATTATATCTTTAAAGGATCTATAGGTTAACCCTTTGATATCAGGTAATATTACACTGCATTCTGCTGGTGACAATGTATTAATTATTTTATTCTCTATTTCCAAAATTCTTTCCTTATCTACTATGATGGAATCCCCTCTTTTAAAAAAGTCTTCGCCTAAAAATTTCTTTAGTATACCTAAATCTTCATCTATCCATGCAGTCATGTTTAATCCTGAAATCAATTTAATAAAACTCAGCTTTGTTATGTCTCCCATATCTTCAATCATTTTACCTAAGTTAGATTCTAAATCATGAAGTTTATTTACAATATGAAAGGTTTCAAACTGACTGAAACTTCCTTTAAATGTATGCACTGCCCTAAAAACTTCGAATATACTATCTCTCAAATTATTATTACTAGTAACAATATTATGAATGCCATGATTACAAAAATCCGTATATTCCTCCACACACTCTAAGAAATCAATACTGTTTACAACAGTATTAACTACCATTCTTAGTATATTTCTTTCCTGCTGCACTTTATCTTCAAGTAGTTTTTTATCTGAAATGTCTGTTAAAATAACCATAATTGACTTTCCAGCCCCTGAGTCAATCTCTTTAACAACCTTATATTCTATACTTATGGAGCAATCAGCTATTGATACTTCATTGGGCAATAATGGCATATAAATCTGCTGCTCTAGCTCATTCCTGCATAATAATATTTTCTTAAATAAATCATCTAAAAACTCTTGCTGTTCTTTATCATTATCGTATAAAAGACTTGAAAACTTGTGTCCTCTTATATCTTTACTGAATATCACTTCACATTCTAGACTATGACCATCGTAAATTAGAAGGTTACTTCCAAAAGATAAAAACCCTTGTCCAGCGTTGTTTAGCAAGTTTTCTATCTGATTATTCTTTTTTACCAAATCACTATTAGCCTCTCTTAAATTACTGGCCATAGCATCAAGCTCATCAAATTGATTTTCAAGTCTATTCTTTTGTTCTTCTACTTTACTAGAGTATTCCTTAATCTTCATCAGTATAACATTTGTAGACCCTGCTAAACTAGCTATTTCACTGGGTGGTCTGTTTAAAATAATTTTGGTGTTCACTGCATCCTCAAGTCTTTCATTTGCAATAGCATCAACCTTGTCCTGAAGCTGCTTAATAGGGCTTATTATTGGATATATAAAAAAGTGTGATATAAATCTAGAGATAAAGGTTGATATAAATCTAAAAAATAATATAAGAACTATATAACTAAGCATACCTAACAATACAAACTGCCGAGGTAATCTAGCTGTAACCTCACCTATTACATTATTATTAGCATCCTTAATCTCCGACGTGGAAACCTTTAGTGAGAAATTATACATCCAAGTATATACCTTATCTGTAAACTTACTGCTTTTTGTTCCCTTATTGCTGATTTTGTTATAGCTGTCTTCAATGCTTTTCTCTGAACTTATGTCGCTTTTATTAAGATGTATTACCGTTTTGTTCACAGTAATATCTACAACCATAAAATACGGGGCATTTGTCATAGGAAGGTGATCATTAATTATCTTAAAAACAGCCAGATCTCCCTTGTCCAGCCTTATCTTACCATCCACATAATTCAACCACTCGACAGCTTCCTTTGACTTGCCATCAAAATCCTTTAAGTTTTGAATATTCATTTCCTTTAAAAAATATGGAGAGTTCATTTCATTAGCTATATCAGAACTAACTAAATGAGTAACTATCTTAGATGCAGTATCAAGAAAAATAGACATAAATAATATGAACATTATGGTTAATAGAAAGCTAGAAATTGATATAGCTCTGGAAATAGCCTTAGAGATTCTTTTCTTCAGCGTACTTTTTGAGTTGTTTTTTATGTTAACTTTAGTATTTGGCACAACCTTACTCTCCAACAGTATCCCACCCTTATTAATTATTTAAAATGTAAAAAATATCAATCAATAAACTTATTCTACCAAAAACGGTTCCATATAAAAAGACCAATTGGCATCTTAGTATGTAAATACAAAATTTCACCGTAAAGTCACAAACATGATTATATTTATTATTGTTGTATATATTCAATATTCATTATATTATAGTAATATATGGCTAACAAATTTATAAAGGAGGAATCCCATATATGCATGAGCAGCAATTTATAAGACGCATATTAGACAATATAGAAAAGGTTATCATAGGGAAAGAAAATGAGCTTCGCCAAATTCTTAAAGGTATTTTGGCTGGCGGACATATACTTATTGAAGATGTACCGGGCGTGGGCAAAACAATGATAGTAAAAGCCCTTGCAAGGTCTTTGAATTTAAGTTATAGTCGAATTCAGTTCACCCCTGATTTACTTCCATCAGATATACTAGGAGTATCTATATATAATCAAAAGACTGGTAATTTTGAATTTAAGAAAGGCCCTGTTTTTGCAAATATAATTCTAGCAGATGAAATAAATAGGACCTCCCCTAAAACACAGTCAGCACTTTTAGAGGTTATGGAGGAAAATCAAGTTTCAGAAGGAACCCATACCTATCTACTAGAGGAACCTTTCATTGTACTGGCAACTCAAAATCCAGTGGAACATGAGGGTACCTTTGTATTGCCAGAGGCTCAATTAGATAGATTTATGATAAAAGTTAGAATTGGCTATGTTTCAGAAGAGAATGAATCTAAAATACTTCAAATTTACAAGAATAGAGAACCTATAAAAGAAGTGGAGCCCATTGCGGATGCTGCACAAATAAGTTTTCTTCAAAACAAAGTAAGAGAAGTTACGGTTACTAGATCTATTACAGATTACATAGCAAGAATAGCCCGCGCTACAAGAAATAATGAAAATATTATGTTAGGTACAAGCACTAGAGCCTCACTTGCTTTATTAAAGGTCGCTCAAGCTAATGCCCTAATGGAATCCAGGGATTTTGTTATACCTGACGATGTAAAACAGAATGCAGTTGCAGTTTTAGCACACAGAATTATCTTATCACCTATTGCAAGAGCCAGTGGATTAAAAAACGAGGATATAATTAATGATATTCTTGATAAAGTAGATATTCCAAGGAATGAAAAAAATGATTAAGATAAACTGGGCATTTGTAATAATTGCTATATTACTTTTCTTAGCTGGTTTCTTTGTGGGTGGAAAATTTCCATTTTATATTTCATACCTTATGGTATCAATGCTAATTATATCAGTTATATATATACTGTTAATTAAATACTTTTTGTATATAGCTATGGAAATTGAACAGACTGTATTTAACGCAGGTGATGAAGTTGAATGTGTAACAATGGCTAAATGGCCCTTTACACTGCCAATACCTTATATAACTATACAAGAAAGTTCTTTAAATTACTTTACCAATAAATCTGCTGGTTATTTAAAAAGCATTACCAGTGATGAAAGTATTTGGATAAAAAATAACATAAAATTTTATCGTAGAGGTGTTTATAATTTAGGTGGTTTGTATGTTAAGGTAACAGATTTATTTGGGCTGACCTCTTTTAGCGCAAACGTTACCGCAAACACTGTTGTAAAGGTCTACCCTAATATTTATGACATAGAACTTCTTCCATCTGGAGGTAAGGATATTTATAGAAGCAGCATCAATATTCAAAGCAGCAATGAGGACCCTTTTTCATTAAAAGACGTTAGGAAATATCGTCAGGGGGACAGCCTAAAAAAAATCCATTGGAAGCTAAGTGCAAAATACGGCAATCTTTATATTAAGAATTCAGATAATATCACTGGTGAAGAAATAGAAATTTTTGTGGATATGAGAAGTTTAAATCTCTCCTATGATGAGTATGGAGTAACTGATGAAAAAATTATAGACATGGGAGTATCTATAGTTAACTACATGCTAAAAAGAAATATAAGTGTAAATGTATTCTTAAACTGTTCTAGCGGAATAACATTTAGAATAGAAGATAAAGAGAGCTTTGGAAAGTTTGTAGAACATCTAATTATACAGGATAGTGATGGAGCTACTGATCTAACCGAATTTATTCATAAAAACTATTTTAAGCTTCACACCATGAATGGATTAGCAGTTATAACTGCAGAAATAAACCACAGCTTAATGACAAATTTACTAAGCATCAAAAATTCAGGATATTCTGTAACCGTATTCTACTGTATCAAAAATTCCGAGAGTATTACAAATGTACCTGAACTTAACAGATTCGGCATTGCCTGTATCTACTTTGATGATTTAATGAATACTTAATGGAAGCCAGGTGAAACTATGAGTTTAATGAACAATTATATTTCCAAGGAAATGAACAAGGTTGAATTATCACACACTAAGCATACTTCACTTTTTATGTTGTTTTTTTACATTCTGATTATATGCAGGCTTCTTCAAAGATCTTTCAAAATCCAAAATTTTAGTTATGTACTTATCCTCCTTCTATCTGCTATTGGAATTATTCTTTATGAACTATTTAGTGAAGTTCTTAAGAAGAATATACATAGACTAACAATTATAATTTCATCTTCAGTGGGCATCATTTTATATTTTATTATTTCAAAAACATCTTTTGTTTACTTTTTTAATACTTACTATATAAAGAACTTTATAGATATTGATAGGCTTTGTTATGTTTCTTCCCCTACTAGTTTTCATCAGTTTACACCTATATTAATATTAATAGTACCTTTATTTTCAGCATTATTTTTATTTTTGCGTTCAAGGATGCTAGCCACTTTATCTATGATTATTCTTATACTGCCCATGTTATGCTTTTGGATTAATCGCTATGATGAAGATATATCTGTATATCTATTTATTTTTATTCTTATTTTTTCATTTGACTCCTGCGTTAATTCATTAAATAAGGTTTCTTTTGAAGCAGCAAAATTATATATTGAAGCTTCAGTTTCCAAACGGAATATATTAATATACTCCACCATATTGGCGTTTGCAGCCTCAATTATATGTCTGCTGTTTGTTAATACCCTTGGTACAAAAGGCTATTATCAATTAAAGGATGAAAAAAACTATGCAATCCTCAATAACGGCGAAGCATCAAAAAATCGCAGGTACAACTTATCCTATTCTGGATATACAACAAATAATGCTGCTCTAGGAGGGCCCATAGCAGTAAATCATAATATAGCTTTTAAAGTAAAGAGTTCGCAGCCATATTATCTACGTGGTGTAGCCAAGGACTTTTATGATGGTCATTCTTGGTCTAAGACCTTAGATAACTTTGTAATACAAACCTATGATAGAGATATAAATTCTAATAAAGAGTTTTCAAAATACATGGGAACTTATGAGAAAGAAGAGCTGCAGATATCTCCAGGTTCCTTAACAACCTCCACATTATTTTCTCCGCTGAATACCTTTAATGTAATTTCTAACAGAAATTATATAGGTTATGATACTAACAATACCTTCATGATACTAAACAAGCAGTCTGTAGCTGACTCTTACAAGGTAGACTTTTATTCTAGTTCTACGGGAATAGAAAATTTCGGTAGTGTAGCTTCTACCTCTTATGATATCCCTTATAACAAGGACGCAAAAACAGAAGAAGAGCAAAAATACTATAACAATTTTGTAAAATCCTCTTATGAGGCTTATCTACAGGTTCCTTCTACTATTACACCTGAAACCTACAAACTAGTGACAGACATAACCAAGGACTGTAAAAATAGCAGGGAGAAGGTACTTAGAATAAAGCAATACTTATCCACTAATTATAAATACGACATAAATGTTTCTAGTGTACCCCAGGATAGAGATTTTATAGATTACTTCCTGTTTACTGAAAAGAAGGGTTACTGCACATATTTTGCTACTACAGCTACTATCTTTTGCAGAATAGCTGGAATTCCGGCTAGGTATGTAGAAGGTTTTAGTATGAATAATGTAAAAGATGCTAACGGTGATTATTTGGTTAGAAATGATAGAGCCCACGCTTGGACAGAAATTCTTATTTCTCCAGAAGCAAAGCTTTGGAGCATAGTTGACTGCGTTCCTCAAGGTCCGGATTTATTATCTAATTCAACTGGTTCTTCCAGCAGCTATATAGGTACTGGTCCCAAAAATACAACTGGGAGAGCTTCAGCAGCCAAAAATAATTTAAAAATCAATTCCAATTTATCTGATACTATAAAAAGAATTATTGCGAAAATGGGTTATTTCTTCATTATATCTTGTATAATAGTTTCTATTATTATTTTGATTATATTATTTAAAGTTTTTAAATTCTTCATAATAAAAAGAAATATTATGAAAAACTCTAGTATAATTCCTTTGTACCTTTATATTAAACATAGATTAAAACAAGCTGGTATAAATAATCCTAATTCTATTTCTGACCTGGAAGCTGCCCAGCTTATCGAGGATGAAAATCTACGACCTTATATAATCAGGCTGGTAAATGAATATTATGCTGAATCCTATGGAGGTATAAAAGCATCACAAATCGATAAAAAACATTACTACAGATTCATAGAGTCACATATTAAAGAAAAACAAAGTTCCATTAGATATTTTATCAATAAATATCTCTTTGTATACTCTAATTAAAATCTACATAAAACCGCCTTAGCAGGTGGTTTTTATTTTTAGAATCTATTTGTTACAATTATCTACTCCTTATGAACCAAAACCCAAGGATAATACTTAATGTGATATGAAAGAATAATACTGATGCTTCAAATAATATGTTTGAAGGAAGGTATAAATGCTATGAGAATAGAAGGTTACTTCAGAGGAATAAAAGGTGCTAGAGAGGCTGTTCAAAAACTAAAAACTCAAGGTTTTAATAATTCCGTTGTAGATATAAATGATCATTATACAGCCAATGACAGAGATGAACCTAAACGTCCAGGTACCAGAAATGCTCCAACTGAATCAGGCCTTATTTTCGATTCAGGACAGCTAGTTACTAGAGACAGAAATTCTCCGATGCTGGCAGCAAGTCCAATGGCAAGCGGCATGGGAAACTTTAGAGAAGTTACAAACACAAACTATAAGGTGAAAGTTGAAACAGATGACAACAATGCTGAGAAGGTTAAACAGCTGTTACAGCAATACGGTGGAAAACTTGAGGACCCTAATCTTAATCTTCCAAAGCATATAACCGAAAAAACTCATATAGATGATTTTAAAGTTTCTGATCTATTGTAAAATAATCTATTGAAAGGAGAGGATAAATTTGTCCTCTCTTTTAAAAAGCTATATTTTAATAATTTTTGAGAGAAAACTTAATCCTCTTACGTAATTATTAGTGAAAGGATGGTGCTGAAGTGAAAATTAATGATAAAAATTTTGTAACAGAGCTGAAAAATAAAAATCCTGCTGCTCTAAACTATCTAATAGATAATTATAGTAATCTTATCTTTAAGGTTATTGTAGCAACCCTAGGAAACGATAAAAAAGAGGATTGCATGGAATGTTTAAACGATGTAATCCTAAAAACCTGGCAAAATGTTCTCCATTATCATGAAGATAAAAGCATCTTCTCCTCTTGGTTAATCGCTGTTAGTAAATACACCGCTATAGACCACAGGAGACGGCTGATACATATAAAAGATGAATGCAATATTGATGATATCTCCTTAGCTGATGCTAGAAACCTAGAAGATGAAATTGTTGAAGATGAAAGTAAAGAAGAGTTAATCAAAGTTATTAATGAAATGGGAAGCCCAGATAAAGATATTTTTATAAAACGATATATCATTGGTGAGTCAATAAAAGAAATTTGTGAAGCTTTAAAGCTTTCTAGATCAGCAGTTGATAACAGGCTCTTTAGGGGCCGCAAAGTGTTAAAGCATAAATTAACAGCTTTTAGAAAGGAGATTATCTAATATGGCAGATAGCATTTATGAATTATTTAACGATGTATCCTATAACGAGAAAGATTTTGATTCTATTGAAGCTTCTTTGACTGATTTGGACAAAAAGAGAATAAAAAAGAATTTCATTAAACCTAAGAAGAAACTAAAACATATAGCTGCCTCTATAGCTGGAGTAATTATTATAGGAACCTTTGCTATGAGTCCAGTCTTTGCAGAATCACTTATTGAAAGTATACCTGTATTAGACTCTATGTACAAAAAAATAGGTTACTATGATAGTTTTAAGGATTTCTCACAGTATATTGGTATAAGTAAAGAATCCAGTGGATACAAATTTACACTAGATAAGATAGTTGCCGAC
>JAUZPI010000033.1 GCA_030706015.1 Bacillota bacterium | reverse complement strand
GTACCCATACACTGTATTTTTTACATTGATTGGATTATACTGAAGTATTAGAAAAGGTGGTGCTATAATGAGCTTAAACAAACAAAAGAAAATTGCTGTTGTGAATGATGTTACTGGCTTTGGAAGATGTTCTGTAGCGGTGGCATTGCCTATTATTTCTGCAATGAAGATACAATGTTGTCCGTTACCTACTGCGATTTTGTCTGCTCATACGGGATTTTCAAGTTTCTTTTTTGATGATTATACTCCCCATATGAGGGACTACATTAATAATTGGAAAGAGCTTAATTTACAATTTGATGGAATTTGTACTGGGTTTTTAGGTTCAAAAGAGCAAATTGATATTGTTGCAGAGTTTCTTGAAAGTTTTAAAACAAAAGATACTATTGTCATGGTTGATCCTGTGATGGGGGACTATGGCCAGCTTTATCCAACCTATACGCAGGAAATGTGTGATGAAATGAAGAGGTTAATTAAATATGCGGATGTAGGTACTCCTAATCTTACTGAGGCTTGCAGACTTCTTGATATTCCGTATCCAAAAGGTGAATTGGAGCCAGAGCAGCTTGAAAATATTGCAAAGGAGCTTTGCTCAAAAGGTCCGAATAAAATTGTTATCACTGGATTGCAGCATAATGGGTATATACAAAACTTTATATATGAAACAGGGAAACCTTATACTATTGTAGAGGTTAAAAAAATTGGTGAAGACCGCTCAGGTACTGGAGATGTATTTTCTTCTATTGTGGCTTCTAATATAGTAAAAGGAGTAGATATAGTTACTGCGGTAAAAAAGGCTGTAGACTTTATTAGTAAAGCTATTGATTATACTGTTAAGATCGGTACCCCAGTAAATGAGGGTCTTTGCTTTGAAGAATATTTGAATGAACTAAAATAATTTAAAATATAAGGAAAAGAGGATCATTGAAGATGGTTATACTATATACATATAACGGTGGTAATTATATTAATTTAAAAGATGTTGATTTGACTAAAAAAGAAAACATTTATGTTAATTTAACTAACAAATGTCCTTGCGCTTGTACCTTTTGTTTAAGAAACACTAAGGAAATGGCTGAATCCAATAGTTTGTGGCTAGATAGAGAGCCTACGGTTAAAGAAGTTATAGCAGAGTTTGAAAAGTATGACTTGACTCAATTCAATGAAATTATATTCTGCGGCTTTGGAGAGCCTTTAACCCGTGTTGATGACATATTAGAAGTGGCAAAATACTTAAAGAGTATAAGCAATAATCCAATTCGTGTAAATACTAATGGATTAGCAGACTTAGTTCATGAAAAAGAAACTGCTCCATTGTTAAAAGGCCTGATCGATACTGTATCTATAAGTCTTAATGCATCAAATGCAGAAGAATATTCTAGAATAACTCGAAGCAAATTTGGTATAGAATCTTATGATGCTATGCTGAGATTCGCAGTAAGCTGCAAAGAATATGTTCCCAATGTAGTATTGACAGTAGTAGATTGTATAGGAAAAGAAGAGATAGCTGCTTGCCAGGCTGTGTGTGATACTATTGGAGTGCCTTTAAGAGTTCGTGCTTTTGAATAATTTAAATTACATAGGGTGTTATAATAAATAAGACAAGCTGCTAGATACGCTAACAGCTTGTCTTATTTATTATATTTCTTTTAATTTTCTTATTGCATTTGCTTGCAACAGGATTGTTGTAAGAACAAATGCTAATACAACACCACTTACAGTTTGAAGCGTTAACATGGGAACTTCGGCAATTGCAAAAGCTTTTCCGTATAGTGGAACTCTTACAAGTGTATACCCTATGATTTGAAATACACCTCCAACTGCGGCACCAATTACCCAAGCAAATCTTGAATTAGGGAATAGTCTTTCTGTTATTAATCCCATAATTGCAGCCATTATAGCTTTAATAAAAAGTGTTGGGATAACCCACTGCATATACCCGCCTAAAAGGTCAGCTAAAGCAGCACCCGTTCCACCAGCCACAGCCCCTTTTTGCCAGCCTAGAATTAACACTGATATAAAAATCATGCAATCCCCTAAATGTACATATCCATTTATTAAAGGAATTTTAAAAAAATATGTTCCTAAGAAAACTAATGCGGCCATGATAGCCATTTTTGTTAAATCCTTTGTTTTCATATAGTTATTCTCCTTTCAAAGTTATTATTTATACTGTTTATACGATATTGCATATACTTGGTGAATTAATTAAAACTAAGTGAAGGCATAACTATTTATTTGTTATAAGAATGATGCCTTAGAGTTAAATACATACGAACATGGGAAATAATATCATCAAATTTCAAAACAGTCTATTGTATCGATACACATAACAAAGAGGTGGTTTGATTTGAATTACCATAAATCTCATGATGATTTCAGATTGTAGACAAAGTGTAAGTATTTTGTTGACGAGGAAACAAAATTGTGATACGATAATCATGTTTCTAAGGAAACAAAATTGTAATTTTTGAGAGGAGCTTTTAAATGATCAAATTTAGATCACATAATGTACATAATACAGAACAGATCATAGATAAAAAGGCTTTAATATTCGGTCTTATATCTGTGTTTCTTTGCGGAATAGGCTTCACTATCATAGCCCCTGTGGTACCATTCTTAGTACAGCCTTATATAAGCAATCTGGAAGAACAAGCTATAGTTGTTACGCTGTTGACCTCTGTTTACGCAGTTTGCGTGTTTTTATCAGCTCCCGGACTTGGAGCTTTGAGCGACAGGTATGGCCGTCGTCCAGTACTCTTAGTATGTCTTTTGGGTTCCGCAATTGGGTACTTTGTTTTTGGCATAGGAGGTGCTCTATGGATACTGTTTGCTGGGCGCATAATAGATGGTATAACTGGCGGAACCATAAGTACTATCTTCGCATATTTTTCAGATATTACTCCTAGAGAACAGCGAACTAAATACTTTGGGTGGATAAGTGCGGTTGTAGGTGTAGGCACTGTTATTGGACCTACTCTAGGGGGATTACTTGCCAGGTTTGGTTATTCTGTACCCATGTATTTTGGAGCAATAATAACTTTATTGAATGTTGTTTATGGATTCTTTTTTATGCCTGAGAGTCTTCATAAGGACAATAGACTACAAAAAATCACCTTTGTAAGACTGAACCCATTTACACAGCTTATAAACATACTTTCCATGAAAAGTTTAAAAAGGCTGCTTATCTCAGCGTTTTTACTTTGGATACCCAGCGGATCTTTACAGGCAGTCTTTTCACAATTTACAAAAGATACTTTCAATTGGGAGCCTGCTCTAATCGGACTTATGTTTTCAATTATGGGTGTTCAGGACATCATTTCACAAGGTTTCATAATGCCAAAGCTTTTGATAAAGCTTAGTGATGCTCAGATAGCTATTCTTGGAATGATTTCGGAGATTATAGGCTACAGTCTTATTGCAGCGGCGGCTTTATTCTATTTCTATCCTCTTTTTATCGCTGGAATGTTTATATTTGGTTTTGGTGATTCGATCTACGGACCTTCATTTAATGGGATGGTCTCCAAGTCTGTGGATTCTAGTGAACAAGGAAGGATTCAGGGAGGAAGCCAATCTATTCAATCTTTGGCAAGAATAATTGGGCCTATCATTGGAGGTCAAATCTATGTATCACTTGGTCATGCTGCACCTGCTTTTATGGGTATAATCCTTATAGCAGCGGCAATACCGGTTTTGCATAAGAGTGCGCATGTATTGTAGAATTAATGTGTATTTACTTGATAAAATACATGCTTTAATGCCCTGAGTGTAGTCTTAGGGCATTTTTTTATACTTACCTAGTTAATTTGCTTATCGGAAAAATAACCGATGAGGGGGAAGACAAAATTAATACTACAAAAGAAGTCTACAGGGAAGACACCTTAATATGATTGCTATGGGGGGAGCTATATGTACAGGAATATTCCTAGCGCTAGGTGCTGCCATTAATCAGGCAGGTCCTGGTGGTCTAATTATGAAATTTTGGTTTTCTATAGTGTGCCTCCTATTGTGTGGAGTGTTTTATTCCTTACACTAATAGTTTCCTTTAATTTACCATCTGTAAAAGCTTATGGAGAATTCTAATTTTTTATTTAGGAACAATATTTGTTATAAGTGCAATAATTCCTTATACAGAGGCTGGAGTTAATACAAGTCCATTTACATTAGTATTTGAAAGGGCGGGTATAGCATTATATCACTAAAGCTTCCGTAAAGCATATGTTGCTCAAGGACTTAGCTACTTTGATGCTGCTAAAATTGACTGGAGCGGAGTAACAGCATCTTATATAGGGTTACCAATATTTATTGCCCTATGGCTTGGATATAAAAAGAAACATAAAACAAAGGTTGTTGATTTGCAGGAAATAAATTTTGATATTGAGAATGATAATTCTAAGATATATCAAAAGAGGTAAAAGAAAAGCTTGAAGGGTGAAATTAAGGTGTTAAGTGGTAAGAATGATAATAAATATAAATATGTAACATTTCATTTTATATTAAATATTATGACAGAGAAAGTAAAACTTAGGGGGGTTACTTAATGAGTAACCATAGAAATAATGAAAATGATTCATACCTAGTCAGGACACCAAACTGTCCATATTATATGCAGCAGTTTCAATGTCCATTTAGTACCCTCTACAGACAAGAAATAGAAAGATTTGAGAGACAGCAGCAAAGCCCGCCAAAAGCACCGCCACCTAACTTTACTCCTCAGCTATCAGATGTACCAGAGGCTAGCTTAATGGCTGTGGATCCTGGAGCAATAGCACCTTGTGTAAATAGATTTTCATATATTTGGCTGAAAAATGGTCAGTCCTTCTGGGCGTATCTAGTATATGTAGGAAAAACATCAGCCTCTGGTTGGAGATATAGAGGTGGAAAATGGGTATACTTTGGGGTGGATTTAAAAGAAATTAATAACTTTATTTGTTACTAGTAATTAAAAATCACCATGAAATCATGGTGATTTTATAATTGTTATAGATCCATATCATCCTTATATTGGTCAAAATAATCATCAAATTGCTCCATAGAATATGGTACCATTGATTGATACATATCCATTGGATTCATCATAGTATAATGATATTGAGGATTATACATTGGACATTTTAGTTTATTATGACATTTTCCCTCTGAGCTTCTTCTTCCCTCTGAACTTCTTCTCTTCTTATGGCATGTTCCCTTATGCATTGGGCATGGTACTTTATGCTCCATCATGGGCATTTGTATCGGTTTCATTGGGCAAGATACCTTATGCTCCATCATAGGCATTTGTACCGGCTGCATTACCGGTTGTATAGATAATTGCATTTTTGCTGGTTCCATTACGGGTTGAATTTTTAATTCTAATTTTATTGGCTCAATTACTATTGACCCCATTTTGGGTTGTATATTCAACTCCATATTACCTGGCTGCATTTTGGGTTGAATATTTGGTTCTATATTAATTTCCATGTTTTGTGACTGCAATTTAGGTTGTATATTTAATTCTACAGTTTGAGGCTGCATTTGAGGTTGAACATTTAGTTCCACATTGTTTGGCTGCATTTGAGGTTGAATGTTTACTCCAACATTGTTTGGCACCATCTCAGGCTTTATATTAAGCTCCATATTTTGCGGCTGTACTTGCGGCTGAATATTTAAATTCATTGTAGTAGGCTGCATCGTAGGTTGAATTTTTACTTCTTGTATTGGTTGTGGTGTATATTCTGGTTTTGGAGCTGGTTTTACCTGTGGCTGTTGATATTGCGCAGGCTGTGTCTGATAAGGCTTTATATTCCTTTCATCATCCTCCTCATCCATTCTGTACATCATCATTGGGCACATCATAGGATATTCAAAAGGAACAAATTCCTCCATATCAAAATTTTCGTTCATTACTTTCCTCCAAATAAAATTCACATCAGTTCATTTTATGTAAACTTGTATTAGGTGTGAAGAGTTTACGTCGAAGGAAGAAAAAATTATTGATGTTTTCAAAGACAACAATATAAAACTTAAAAGAAGTAATTAAGTGTTGGGAATATAAAAAAGGTTTAGCAGGGCATAATAGATATGAGTGACAGAACCTAAATGCACTCATATATTAGTTTGATACTTAGTTATAAAGTGAAGGGGTGAACATATCCTTTTGAAAACGGTAATTGTTGTCATCGGAATAATCATTATGATATTGGTATTAGCATCCATATATATTTTAAAAAAAATATTTCATCCACTAGAAATGTTTGCTTATTTCATGGTAGGTACAATTTTTACTCAACAAATTTATACTGTTATAACAATAAATATGCATTTAGTAAAGGCCTCTAATGAAATATTCAGTATTCTTCCAACCAAGGTAGTCGGCATGGTTGTGTATCCAATATCAGGTATGTGGACTATTGCAGCATTATATTCAAAACGTATAAACATTTTTTGGAAGATAGTCATTATAATTCTATATTTTATACTACATTCCATGGATCATATTATACGCTTGAAGCTTGGGTATATAAAAGATATACACTGGAGTTTATTTCCCCAAGATGTGTTAAAGAATGTTTTCATTCTCCTTGGCACATTCTTATTTTCATTATTTTTTAGAAAGTTATTAAGAGAAAGGAAAATAATTTCATGATTTTATATCCTCCAGTACACTTTGATGGAAATGAATGGTTTATTATTATAAGCACCTTAATCATGTGGGCAGTAGTTTTTTTATTACCAAAACGCTTTTCCTTTTTAACAATGCTTATGATTTGGCTATTTAATATATACATAAGTCAGGTTATCGATTTTATTATAGGAAAGCCGCCACTGCTTTTATATTATGTAAATGATATAGTTGAATACGAATATTTTGATGCCTTAATATATCTAGTATCATATTTTCCTACTCCATATTTCTTTGTATATTATTTAGATAAGTGGAGGCCAAAAGGTTGGTGGTTTGGAGGCTATATTCTTTCATGGTCATTATTAACAACCGGTTTTGAGTGGATAACCTTAAGGTTTTTTCATGTATTTACCTGGACCGGATGGAGTTCATTATATTCCTTTTTTTCTTATATTATAATTTTTATTTTAAACGTAGTAGTACTGCGGTTTGTCCAACGCCAACAAAAAACAATAATTATTAATGATAATAAGCCTTAATTGCCAATAAGATGGTGATTAAGGCTTTTGTATTAATATTAATAAAAAATATATTTAGTTTGGATTTTCTGCATCGGTAACCATATCTTTTTTACCTTCAAAAAAATAATTGATAATTTCTTTTTTCTCTCTATTGAAGAATGTTTGTAAATTATTTACAATATATGTATTGTATTACAATTAATAGGGATTAGGGAGGGGGTAATATGTTTGTTTTCAACTATGCCAATGGAGCAACAACATTAAGTGTATGGGGCGTTTGGATAATTATTTTTACTATACTCTTTGGCTTCAATGAAATAGCTCGCAGATGGAAATATATTGGCTTTATATGTTTTGTTATTTTACCACTTATACTTTCAATATTGTGGTTCACTGTATTAAGAGCTACAACTTATACAGATTGGTTTCATTTAGCAAAGGTGTATTCTTCTACAGCTGGCTGCATAGGCTTTTGGTGCATCAGGCATGTTAAATGGAAAAATAAATTAGCAGGCAAGGAATGGAGATTATCTGATAAAAAGTGGGCTTTATGCTTCCCGCCGCTTATTCTTGCTGTTAACATTTTAGAGGCTGTGACCAGAGATTTTCAAGTTGGTATTCAGTATGCAGGTGGAGGTAAGTTAGCTGATGAAGCCATGTATGTACTGGGCGGTTCCTGGAATTTTATGAATGGAATTGCAGGTATACTGAATATCATAACTATAACCGGATGGCTAGGAATTTGCATAAAAAAACAGACTGCTAAAGATGGCAGTAAAGATATGCTGTGGCCTGATATGTTGTGGTTTTGGATAATAGCCTATGATTTATGGAATTTTGCTTATACGTATAACTGTCTGCCAGGTCATGCATGGTACTGCGGTTTTGCGCTGTTAGCGGCTCCAACCCTTTGTGCATTTACTATGGGAAAAGGTGCATGGCTGCAGCATCGTGCACAAACGCTTGCAATTTGGTGTATGTTTGCACAGACCTTCCCAGCATTCATTGATAAGGGGGCCTTTGCTGTCGCATCATCCTACAATAAAGTACCACTATTTGCATTTAGTTTAGCAGCATTGCTGGCTAATATAGCAGTATCTGTTTACATGCTTTACAAAGTAGTTAAAACTAAGAGGAATCCTTATCTTGGTGAGCTATATACAGATTTGAAGGAATATAAAGAAATTAAAGCACTTTCACAACAAACATCAACTGAAAAATTTAAATATGAAATGAGGTAATGAAGAATGGAGCAATATAAGATTCTTGAAATTAAAAAAAGTGTTTTCGAAGACAATGATAGGAAAGCAGATTTACTTAGAGAAGAATTGAAAAAGGATAAGACATTTTTATTAAATTTGATGTCATCACCAGGGGCTGGTAAAACAAAAACTATTATACAAACAATTGAAGCTTTGAAGAACGAGATGAATATAGGTGTTTTAGAAGCTGATATTGACTCTGAAGTTGATGCTTATACGGTTGCAAATACCGGCACAAAAGTAATTCAATTGCACACTGGTGGAATGTGCCATCTTGATGCAGGGATGACAAGGCAGGGGCTATTGGGACTGGGAACAGAAGGACTTGATTTTGTTATTTTGGAGAATGTAGGAAACTTGGTGTGCCCAGCGGAGTTTGATACCGGTGCAGCAAAAAATGCTATGATTTTAAGCGTACCAGAAGGAGATGACAAACCCCTCAAATATCCTTTAATGTTCTCCACTGTAGATGTTTTGTTAATTAATAAGATAGATGCTATTGAATATTTTGATTTTAATTATGAGGCAGTGAAAGAACGTATAAAAAAATTAAACCCAGAAATCGAGGTGATCTTAATCTCTGCCAAGACAGGGCGGGGGATTGATCAGTGGGCAGATTGGTTACGCAGAGAAGTGAAAAATTGGAACGCCCAATAGCATATAGTGAAACTTTATTTTTGGGGGAGTAAATATGGTTAATGAAAGGGTATTGGATCTGGCAAATAAAATCAGCAGACAAAAGCGTGGTTCAAAAACAGAAATTAAGCCAGAAGACCCGGAATATTATATTTTGGAGCCTATAGTTACAGAAGAAATGGCAGAAGTAGGGCTTTGTCTAGAGCTGCGTAAACCCATGAGTGCAGAAGAGATTGCTTCCCTCTGTGGTAAATCTGTAGAAGAAACATCAAAACTTCTATGGGAATTGGCAGTGGCTGGTGCTGCTTTTGTTAATAAAATAGACGGGGTTGATAAATATTGGCATGAAATTTGGGTTCCTGGCCATATGGAGATGATAGTTAACAACAAGGAAAATGTTAAAAAATATCCTCAAATTGGAATAGCTTTTGATGAATATGGCAAATTGAGAGGAGGAAAGGCAGCAGGTAATGTGCCTGTTGGTTCAGGTCCCATGCGTGTTATCCCCATAGAGCAATCCATTTCTGCTGAAACGCGAAGAGCATCTTATGAGGAAGTTTCTAAATATCTTAATGAAAACACTATTTTCTCAGTTTCAGATTGCTCCTGTCGTACAGCAAGAGAAGTGATGGGAGAAGGCTGTGGTCACTTGAAAGAAGATATGTGCATTCAGTTGGGTCATGCTGCTGAATACTATATTCGTACAGGTAGAGGCAGACAGATTACTCGTGAAGAAGCCTTTGAAATTATAAAAAAAGCAGAAGCCAATGGTTTAATGCATAATATACCCAATACAGATGGTCCTGGAAAAACTCATGCCATTTGTAACTGCTGCGGCTGCGGCTGTTTTGCAGTAAGAATTGCCAACATGTTCGTAAATCCTGATATGGTACGTTCTAATTATATTTCAAGAGTGGATACAGATAAATGTGCTGCCTGCGGAGAATGCGTTGAAAATTGTCCAACCGGCGCATTGAAACTAGGCCCTAAAATTTGTTCCAAAATACTTACTCCAGCTAGCAAAAGAGATCTTCCCTATGATATGGAATGGGGACCGGAGAAATGGAATCCTAATTATCGTACTAACAGAAAACTTGTTGTGGATACTGGTTCAAGTCCCTGCAAAGCAGAATGCCCTGCTCATATTGGTATTCAGGGCTACATTAAGCTGGCTTCTCAAGGAAGATATACTGAGGCTCTAGAACTTATCAAGCACGAAAATCCTTTCCCAGCGGTTTGCGGACGCATCTGTCCCAAAAGATGTGAATCGGCTTGTACAAGAGGGGATATTGATGCTCCTATTGCTATTGATGATATCAAGAAGTTCATTGCAGAACAAGATTTAAATAAAGACATTCGCTATGTTCCTTATATAAGACATGAATACGGGGAAAAAATTGCGGTTATTGGTGCAGGTCCTTCTGGGCTTTCTTGCGCTTTCTATTTAGCTATTGATGGCTATAAAGTGACAGTGTTTGAAAAAGAAGAAGCCCTTGGTGGTATGCTGACACTGGGTATTCCTTCCTTCAGGCTGGAGAAGGATGTGGTAAATTCTGAAATCAATATTTTGAGGGAATTAGGTGTTGAGTTTAAGACTGGGATTGAGGTTGGCAGAGATGTAAGTCTAGATAAGCTTAGAGATGAAGGCTTTAAAGCATTTTATATTGCAATCGGTGCTAAGGCAGGTAGAAAGCTGGGGCTTCAGAATGAGGATGCTGAAGGCATTATCACTGGTGTAGAATTTTTACGTAAGGTAAACCTGGGTGAGGATTTGAAAATAAAGGGGGGAACTATAGTAATTGGCGGGGGAAATGTTGCTATTGATGTTGCCAGAACTGCTGCACGTATTGGTGCATCAAAAGTGAAAATGTATTGTCTTGAAAGCAGGGAACAAATGCCTGCCCTTAATGAGGAAATTGAAGAGGCGTTAGCAGAGGAGATTAGCATTTATAATTCTTGGGGACCAAAAAAGATCATAGTAAAAAATGGCCATGTTGTAGGTATAGAATTTAAAAAATGCATTTCTGTCTTAGATGAAAATAAAAGGTTCAACCCCAAATTTGATGAAAAGGTAACTAAAATAGTGAGGGCAGATCATGTTCTGATTTCAGTAGGGCAAGAAATAGCTTGGGGCGGATTATTAGAAAACTCAAAAATACAATTAAATCCGAATAACACAATTAAAGCAGATCCATTTACTTTGCAAACAGGAGAACCAGATGTATTCGCCGGAGGAGATGCACTTACAGGACCTAGGTTTGCTATTGATGCCATTGCTTTAGGCAAGGAAGGGGCTATTTCTATTCATCGTTATGTTCAGCCTGGACAAAGTTTAACAATAGGTCGTATTAAGAAAGAATACCATGCTTTTAATAAAACTCATTTAGATCTTGAAGGATATGATAGTCTTCCAAGACAAAAAGTTAGTCATATTGACGGTAATAAATCCAAAGAAGGTTTCAGGGATTTACGTGTTACATTTACAGAAGAGCAGGTTAAGAAAGAAACTGAACGCTGTCTGGGCTGCGGTGCAGCAGTTGCAGATGAATTTCTATGCATAGGCTGCGGTGTCTGTACAACAAAATGTAAACATGATGCAGTCAAACTGGTAAGAAAGTATGATAGTAAAAATCCGGAATTTAGCCATATGAAACGCACAATAATAAAATACGCCATAAAACGCAAGCTTAGAATAAGCATTAAAAAGCCGATTAAATTTTTAGAAGCTGTTTTTACCAGGGAAAAATCCAAATAAAAGAGGTGAATTAATTTGCATGAATTAGGAGTTGTCATTGAAGTAGTAAATACTGTTGAAAATTTTGCAAAGAAAAATGGAGTGGCAAAAATTGATACCCTGGTTCTCCAAATTGGTGAATTATCATCCATAGTTCCGAGATATATTGAATCCTGTTACCCTGCAGCAGTGGATGGTACCATATTACAAGATACGGAATTAAAAATAGAGATATTGCCAGGTAATGCTATTTGCAAAAAGTGTAGTAAAGTTTTTAATCTTATTGCGAATAACGGCAAATGTCCACAATGCGGAGGTAAACACTGGGAGTTATTGTGCGGTAAAGAATTTATGATTAAGGAGATAGTTGCTTGCTAATTTGACCCGTCTATATTGACGGGTTTTTTCATGTTCAAAATTGAAACTATGGGATAGTTAAAGAAAAAAATAATTTTAAAGAGCTATTGACCGAATTGGTTTATTATTATAAAATTTAATTAACCGAATCGGTTGACGAAAGTTATGAGGTGAATATATTGGAGAAGTTTTTTAATTTACCTGAGGAGAAACAAAAGATAATTATTGATGCTGCTCTTAAATGCTTTGGCACAAATGGTTATAAAAAAACCTCCGTAAGTGACATAGCTGCTGCTGCAGGGATTTCCAAAGCTATGGTATTTCATTACTTTGGCACAAAAAAAGGCTTATATCTATATTTAATTGATTTGTGCGGTAATATTGTTATGAAAGAGATTAATGAAGAGTTTGATTACAGTGTTATTGATTTCTTTGAGAGAATCAGGCTCTCATCTAAAATTAAAATTTCTATTATGAAAAAGCATCCTGCAATCTTAGCCTTTTTAACAAGTATGTATTTTGAAAGTGATGAGGAAGTGAATGAGGATATTAAAGCCATTTTAGCAAAGGGTGAAGGCTTTAGAAGCAAAATTGCTTTTGATGGAATGGATTTTTCTAAATTTAAAGATGGTATCGACCCAAAGCTTGTTATGAAAATGCTTATTTGGCTTGCTGAAGGGTATATAAGCCAATTATCCAACAAGACAGAAATCAATTATGATGTTTTTTTTCAAGAATTTGAAGAATGCCTTGATCTACTAAAAAATAATTTTTATAAGGGGGAGAGTTTATGAATGTCATTGAAATCAAAGGTTTAACAAAACACTATGGGAAATCAAGAGGAATTACAGATGTAAATCTAAATGTAGAAGAGGGGGAGGTTTTTGGGTTTATTGGTCCTAACGGGGCTGGAAAATCTACCACTATCAGAACATTGCTTGGACTTATTTATCCTACCAGCGGCACTGCAACAATATTTGGAAAGAACTGCATCCAGCATCCCGAAGTTAGGAATGAACTAGGATATCTGCCTTCAGAGGTGTTTTATTACGATAAAATGAGAGTTATAGATCTGCTTAAATATTCAGCTAGTTTTTATAAGAAGGACTGTACTAATAGGATAAACGAACTGGCAGATATAATGGAGCTGGATTTGAAGAAAAAGATTGATGATCTGTCCTTTGGTAATAAGAAGAAAGTGGGAATCGTGCAAGGGCTGCTTCACGAGCCTAAATTAATCATCCTCGACGAGCCAACAAGTGGCCTAGACCCGCTAATGCAGCAGAGATTTTTTGAACTCCTTAGAGAGGAAA
Source organism: Bacillota bacterium (assembly GCA_030706015.1). Taxonomy (GTDB): domain Bacteria; phylum Bacillota; class Clostridia; order Clostridiales; family Clostridiaceae; genus JAUZPI01. Next base: position 32,298 of record JAUZPI010000033.1, on the reverse strand, counting down.
ACAAAAGAGGAGCAACAATATTCTTTTCATCCCACATTCTTAGTGAGGTACAGAAAATGTGCAGCAGGGTAGCCTTCATAAAAGAAGGAAAAATCATAAAACTTGAAAAGATGAGTACTCGGCAGGAGAACAATTACAAAAGATTAAGCCTTGAAACTGCTTCAAAGATCACTAAGGAGACTTTCAATATCAGCGGTATTAGTAATCTAAAAATCAAAGATAATACAGCTAATTTCATTTTTAAAGGAAATATTAACACCATTATGAAGAAAATCTCTGAAATTGAACTTCGCAATATATCCATAAACGAGCCTGATCTTGAGGAAATTTTCATGCACTATTATGAAAAGGAGGACTAAGTACTATGAATATATATTTACATGAGCTTAGATCTCTTAGGAAGTCAACAATGATATGGACAGTGGCCTTAATTGCACTGGCTGCAATGTATCTTTCTATCTATCCTAGTATGGCAAAGGATGCAGAGGACTTTAAGAAATTATTAGGGGGCTACCCAGCTCCTGTGAGAGCCGCCCTTGGAATTAATCTTGACTATATTACTTCAATTTTAGGCTTTTATTCAATGATATTTTCTTTCATTACTTTATGTGGTGCTATTCAAGCTATGAATTTAGGCGTTTCGATACTTTCGAAGGAATCCAGGGAGAGAACAGCAGATTTTCTTCTTGTTAAACCAGTTTCAAGAACAACTATCGTTAGCGCAAAGCTTCTAGCTGCATTTACGATGATACTTGTCACCAATATAATTTTTTATGCGTTTTCATCCATATTAGCAAACACGGTTAAAACAGCAGATTTTAGTTCGAAATTGTTTTTCATGATTAACCTTACTCTATTTTTTATTCAGCTTATTTTTCTTGCACTAGGCGTGGTTGTTTCAGTGTTCTTTAATAATCTCAAATCAGTACTTCCAATATCTCTTGGAGTGGTTTTCGGCACATATATTATAGGTGCTCTGCTAGCGGCAGGCAAAAATGATGATGCAGCCCGTTTTCTCTCTCCTTTTAGATATTTTGATATAACCTATATCATCAAAAATTCCAGCTATGAGACTACCTATCTTATTACCGGGGCAGTAATTGTAATAGCTTCAGTCATCATTAGCTATATAATTTACAACAAAAAGGATATCCACGCTGTAAACTAATTGTTTTCGGATTGGTAAAGGGAGGGAATGATTATGAATATATTTTTTAGAGAACTTAAGGCTAACCGTAAAGCCTTAATAATTTGGAGCATATGTATGTTTCTTTTTGTTCTAAGCGGCATGGGCAAGTATACGGCTTATTCTTCAGGCGCCAACAATGAAGTTTTTAATAAAATGCCTCAAACAATGAAAGCACTTCTTGGAATAGGGGCCTTTGATGTTACACAAATGAGCGGTTTTTTTGCCTTTCTATATCCTTACATTGCAGTTACTACTGCCATCCATGCTGTACTGCTTGGCAGCAGTATCATTGCAAAAGAGGAAAGGGGCAAGACCACAGAATTTCTTATGGTTAAGCCAGTATCAAGAACATCTATCCTTACAGCAAAGTTCTTTGCTGCTTTAGTGAATGTTATAATTATTAATCTGGTTACACTGGGTTCCTCCATAGTTATGGTTAATGCCTATAATAAGGGAAAGGATATTACTGGTGAAATAATTATGTTCTTTGTAAGCATGTTTATTATTCAGCTAATATTTCTATCTTTAGGGACCTTGCTTTCTGCATTAATAAGAGATCCAAAAGTGTCCGGTTCTCTATCCACAGCCATACTCTTCGGAGCTTACGTGATATCAAAGATAACGGATTTAACAGATAAGGTCAATGTACTGAACCTGCTATCGCCTTTTAAATATTTCAGCTATGAGGACATAGTAAATGGCAAGGGGCTAAGCTTGGGCATTGTTTTCCTATCTATTCTACTGATGGTTGCCTTTTCAGCATCAACGTATTACTTTTATCAAAAGCGGGATTTAAAGGTTTAAGTTAGAAATCGTTATACGGCTAGTAGCTATTGGTTAAAATGTTGTAAATTTCAGAATAGTGAACTCTACAGGTATTATGTAAATACTTTGTAGAGTTTTTGTTTTTTGTATAGCATGTAATTAGAAAAGAAGGAGATTTGTATCTCCTAAAATTTAACTTGACATCTCTATTATTACAAAATATACTCTAAGTATACATGGTGACACATGTATGAAATGTGATGTATGAATGGTGTAATAACAACTATAGAAATAATAAAACAAAAAGAAAAACTGATTAGGAATACAAGAGGCAGAAGAATTAGGAATATAGGGGGGGTATTATGGGAAATGTAAAAAAACTAGTTGCCGCTGCAGTGCTTATCGTAATTTTATGTGGAGGGGCTTACGCCGTTAAATATTTGTCAGATGTAAAAAAATATAAGGATATTATCAAGGGGATTTCCATTAACAAGGTAGATTTAACCAAGGTGAAAGATGGGAATTACACTGGTGATTTTAATGCTATTTTTATTACAGCAGAGGTAAATGTTAAGGTAAAAAATCATGAAATTGTAGATGTTAAATTAGTGAAGCATAAAAATGAAAGAGGAAAGAGAGCAGAAATTATTCCAGAAAAAGTGGTTAAGGCTCAATCTCTTCAAATTGATACGGTTTCAGGTGCCACTAACAGCAGTAAGGTCATTTTAAAAGCAATTGAAAATGCACTTGAAAAGGGTGAAAACAAGGCATGATGGAATTTGTTGATTTAGAAACTTATTGTATGGGTACTAATATTATTCAAAGGATATATGGGGACAAGGGTTCTGAGGTTGTAAAGCTTGTTGAAACAGAACTAAAAAGATTGGAAGGAATGTTAAGCTTCCATAGTTCTTTTAGTGAGGTTAGTTTAATTAATGAAAGAGCAGGCTTTGAGTATGTACCAGTCAGTAATGAAACTCTATATATTATAAACAAGGCAAAAAAATATTCTGAGCTGAGCAGTGGAGCTTTTGATATAACTGCAGCTCCATTGATAGGTTTATGGGGAGTATTCAGTGAAAAACAAAGGGTTCCTTTATATGAGGAAATTAAAGAAGCTCAAGAATTAATAGGTCATAGAGATATTATTATTGATGATAGAACCTCATCAATAAAATTAGCTAAATATGGTCAAAAAATAGATCTAGGCGGAATAGCTAAAGGCTTTGCTGCAGATAGGGCAGTAGAAATTTATAAAAATAATGGTATAAACTCAGCTTTTATAAATATTGGAGGAAATGTCTTGGTATTGGGTAATAAACCGGATGGTACTAGTTGGAATATAGGAATACAGAATCCTTTAGAGACAAGAGGAGAATGTATCGGAGCTGTGGCTGTATCAGATAAAACAGTGGTTACCTCAGGTGACTACGTAAGATATTTTGAAAAAAATAATGTAAGGTATCATCATATTCTTGATCCTAGGACAGGCTATCCTTCAAGCTCCGAAGTTATGAGTGTCACAGTAATTGGTGAAAGTTCAATTGATGCAGATGCAGTATCTACAGCAGCATTTATACTTGGACTTGAAGAGGGGATGAAGTTTATAGAGAGTATGGAGTCTGTTCATGCCGTATTCATTACTAAGAATAAAAAAGTTTATGCTACAGAAGGCATAAGGGATAGTTTCATTTTTACAGGACATGAAAAAGGGTTTAATTATATTAACCAATGAAGTTGGGAGTGATAGCGATGTTTCTTAATCACCTTATTGGGTGGATGGCAGCTGGTTTTATGCTTTTAAGCATCAGTTATTCTATATTAAAAAGAATAAAACTCAAAGGTAAGCATTTACGTTTTCACTGTTATTTTGGATATACATCAATAATTTTAGCAACGATTCATGCTGTTGCAAATTTAACTGAAATTAGTCTCTCAGCTAGTCTTATTTGTTTATTAGCAATGCTTATAATAATGGTATCAGGAATAATAATGAGGCATTTTAGAAATATATTCTTAAAAAATATTTGGATATTTAGATTTATACATATAATATTGGCTGCTATTTGTTCGGTAGCTCTTGTAATTCATGTTGTTGAATATTTAATTTAAGGAAACAGTTAATAACTACATTAAAATATTAAAAGCAAGGCATAAAAATAGGAGTATAGCTTCAAGTTATATTCCTATTTCCTAAGCATTAAAACCTCTCATTTTTATTTCCATTTGGTTAATAGCCCTATTCAAGTCCTACTATAAAATGGTTGGGATAACTCACCTGTCTTGACACTTCATACACAAGATGTAAACTGACAGTATATTAGAATGTGATATAGTAAATTTATATAAACGGAGGGTATATATTCATGGGAATAATGGAACGAAAAGCAAAAGAAAAACAGATTAGGAAAAATGACATAATAAAAGCTGCAGAAAAGATATTTATTGAGAAGGGCTTTGAATTGGCAACAATGGATGATATAGCTAAGGAAGCTGAATTTACAAAAAGAACCTTGTATGCTTACTTCAAAAGTAAGGAGGAATTATACTATGAAATAATGTTAAAGGGTTTTAAAACTTTAAATAGCATGTGTGATGAAAAATTATATGAAACTTCTGGCGAGGCGGAAGGTGAGAAGATTAAAGCAATAGGTAAGTGCTTTCTAGATTTTAGATATAAGTATCCTGGATATTTTAAAGCAATTTTAGACTACCAAAATAAAGATCACGATTTTCATGAAGATAACAAAAACACAATAATTGAACAATGTTATAAAGAAGGAGAGTATGCATTAGATATTATAAAAAGGTGTGTAGCTAAAGGTATCGAAATAGGTGAATTTTCAAGTGAAATTAATCCTGAAATAACCGTATTTACCTTATGGTCTTATATAACTGGACTAATAGGATTAATCGATAAAAAGGAAAAATATATTAAATATTATTATGAGAAAGATTTATCGAAAATAGTCGAGGGAAGTTTTGAAATTATAGTAAGTTCAATAAGGTGTGCCAGGCTTCCATAGTCTTGTTAGTTAAATTGGTTTGTATTTCCGGGATAAGAAAGTACTATCTAAAGAACAAGGAATCATCTATATTGAAAAATAGTAAATGAGTAAAGTGGTTATACTATGTTTGGTTTTATTACTTGGTTAATATATAAGGAGGATCATAAATTGCGAAAGAGATTCATCAAAGGTTTGTTTAAATTCCTTGTTTTTACAACCGCCATTTTATGTATAGCTTGGTTAGGATTAATGTACTACTTTACCCAAGTTAATAGAATTGCGGATCAAGTACGTAAGGATGTGAAAACTCAAGTACAAGCTAATCATAGCCAGTATTTAAAATATAATGACATACCAGACATGTATCGAAATGCTGTAATTGCCACCGAGGATCGCAGTTTTTTCACAAACATAGGTGTAGATTTCAAAGGTACTTTCAGAGCAATATTTGTAGACGTTGGCAGTAAGCAGACCATTCAAGGCGGCTCTACAATAACTCAGCAACTAATTCATAATACACTTTTAAATAACATGTCCAAATCAATTGAATGGAAATTACTTGAGAGCTTTTATGCCATTGGTGTATATGACACCATAAGTAAGCCAGAAACATTTGAGTTATACGCTAACGTTATTTATTTCGGACATGGTGCTAATGGTTTGTACCAAGCGTCAGAAATATATTTTGGGAAAAAAACGTCAGAATTAAGTGCGGGGGAACTTACACTGCTTGCGGGCATCCCTAATGCACCAAGTGTTTATGATCCGTATATTAATATGAAACTTGCTCGTGAACGTCAGCAGCATGTCATTGCAAATATGATTGATGCTAAAGTAATCAGCCAAGCTAAGGGAAAACAGATTCTAAGTCAGCCAATAATATTAAAAGGTAAGATTAAGTAATTGCAATGTTTATGGTAGCTGGAATGAAATAAAGGAGTACATATCAGGAATTTTTGAAAATTTAGAAGCGAAAGTATAATAACTTGTGGGAAGCAGACACTAAGTAGGGCTGCATAACTTTTTTATATTGAAAATAAATAACTGTAAAAATCATAGAATGCCTATGATTTTTATTTTATACAAAAAAAAGCTTGGAGAGGAGAGGAAGATAAGATGACAGGGTTAAAATCAATAATTGATATAGGATGGAATCTAGACAATAGCTATGCTCGTCTGCCCAAAAAGTTTTTTTCTAGTGAGAACCCGACGCCTGTACGTTCACCAAAATTAGTTATCCTCAATAAACCACTGGCAGCAACTCTTGGGTTAGAAGTTCAAGCTCTTGAAAGTGATGAAGGTACAGAAGTATTTGCTGGCAACAGGATTCCTAAGGGGGCTTCGCCTATTGCACAGGCTTATGCAGGTCATCAGTTTGGACATTTTACAATGCTTGGCGATGGTCGTGCAATACTACTTGGAGAACAAATTACTCCATTAGGAGAGCGGTATGATATTCAACTTAAGGGTGTAGGCAGAACTCCATATTCTCGAGGAGGCGACGGAAAAGCAGCCCTTGGTCCAATGCTTCGGGAATACATTATCAGTGAAGCAATGTTTGCTCTTGGAATTCCAACCACCCGAAGCCTAGCAGTAGTGACAACTGGGGAGAAGGTAATACGGGAAACTGATTTGCCTGGTGCAATTCTCACCCGTGTAGCCGCTAGTCATATACGTGTTGGAACTTTTCAATATGTTTCGCAATGGTGCACTGATGAAGAACTGATGGCCTTAGCTGATTACACAATTGAAAGACACTTTCCAGAGGTTAAGGATGACAATAAGCCATACCTTTCACTGCTTAATGAAGTTATTAAACGTCAGGCATCGCTAATTGCTCAATGGCAGTTAGTTGGTTTTATTCACGGCGTAATGAATACTGATAACATGGCTATTAGTGGAGAAACCATTGACTACGGGCCTTGTGCTTTTATGGATACCTACGATCCAGCGACGGTATTTAGTTCAATTGATGTTCGCGGCCGCTATGCATATGGTAATCAGCCTTCTATTGCAGTTTGGAATCTAGCCAGATTTGCTGAAACCCTAGTACCTTTACTGCACGAGACTCAGGATAAGGCTGTGGAATTAGCGCAGGATGCCCTTTCAAGCTTTGAAGAATTGTTTAACAATAATTGGCTGGCTGGAATGAGATCAAAGCTAGGATTATTTAACCAGGAACCAGAGGATAAATCCCTAATCGAAAATCTGCTGGATATGATGAAAAGACATAATGCGGATTATACAAATACCTTCCGAGCATTAACCTTTGATAAGCCTGAAGACACGGCTTTAGCTTGTAATGCAGAATTTGAAAAATGGTATAAACAGTGGCAGGAGAGGAGAGATAGGCAGCAGGAATCAAAAGCATCCTCTCATCAGTTAATGAAAGGCTCTAACCCTGCTGTTATTCCACGTAATCATAGGGTAGAAGAAGCGCTTGAAGCAGCCGCAAAAGGAGATTACAGCGTTATGAACAGACTGCTAGAGGTTCTTTCTAGACCCTATGCTCATTCTCCAGAGCAGAATGAATACTCAACATTGCCAGCAAAATCAAACCGTCCTTACCGAACATTTTGCGGTACCTAGCATAATGGAGCATTTTCATTTAGGAATTAAATATAAGGTTGTCCAATTAAGAGAATTAGTGTTACTCTTAGGAAGTCATTGGAGTTATTTTAATCGGAAAAATATGAGAAGGGAAAGAAAATTAAAATGGACAACTATCAATATATACAAAACTTTCAGGATAATGATGGATTATTAAGAAGTTACTTTAACTACACTCAAACAGTATTTGGCTTTGACCTGATGGATTGGAGAAAGTCCGGGCACTGGAAGGATAACTATATTCCTCATGCAATTGTATTTAACAATCAAGTTGTTGCTGGAATGGGTGCTAGCAAAATGATGGTACAGATAAATGGCAGTAATGTACCAGCTATTCAAATTGGGTCAGTGGGAGTAATGCCAGAATATAGAGGTAAAGGACTTGCTAGAATTTTAATGGAAAGAGTTTTAGAAGAATACAAAGATTATCCATTAATATTTCTATTTGCAAGTGAAGATGTATCAAAATTCTATACCAAATTGGGTTATAAACGTGTACAGGAAGGCGAACCATTTATTTATATTCAACATAAAGGTAAAGCGTTAGAGGCTGAAAAGATCTCATTAAATTCTGAGCATTTAGAAAGACTCCTTAACACCAAGGTTCAACGTTCAACAATTATAGATGCAAGAGATAATCTTTCCTTCTATTGGTTCCATTTAATGTATTTCTATGAAGAAGATATTTATTATATAGAAGAAAAAGATGTAATCTTTATTGCCAGCTATGAGGATGATATTGTATATCTCCATGATGTTTTATCCTCCAACGAGGTGACCTTTGATGAAATACAGAACTATATTATAAAGAAAAGCACTAAGCAGGTTAGATTTGGTTTTACGCCTGATTGGCTGTGTGTTGATTATCAGGTTGTACCTAGGTTGGATAAGCATATTTATGTAATAGGAGACTTCATTGAGGATATGAGTAATTGTAAGTTTCCAAAAACAAGCATTACCTAATAGTATTATGTTGCTGGAATGTTATGTTTGGCACAAATGCCTGGCTTACGTTCCAGCATTTTTTCATCTACATATAATAATATGTGGCTCTAAAGAAATTTTCATTTTTCTTCAAAAAAACTATTGCAATTTATACAAAATTGGGGTAAACTTTCGTTGTTAACAGAACAATTATAAAAAAATATAAATAAATGTTCACTTGTATAAATCTGGCGATATGGGCTGGGTGTCTCTACCGAACTACCTTAAATAGTTGTAGGCTATAAGTGTATATGCTACATATCGTATACCTTTCATACAATCAACTTTCAAAATTCCTTTTATTTCACATGTATGAAAGCTGAAGAATTGCAAATAATTTATTGCTTAATATTCGTGTCAGTACGAATAAAAGAGTTCACAAGTTATTTTGCTAAAAAGCAATACACTTTACAATGGAAAATATGATTTTTAAGGGAGATGTTCATTATGATGTATGATGTAATTATTGTAGGGGCTGGTCCATCAGGGATTTTTACTGCATTAGAATTAGTTAGACAAAAATCAAATAAAAAAATATTAATAATTGAAGAAGGCAGAAGTATAGATAAAAGACGCTGCCCAAAAGAGAAAACAAAGGTATGTGTTTCTTGTAAACCATATTGTCATATAACTACTGGCTTTTCTGGAGCTGGAGCTTTTTCAGATGGTAAATTATCTTTAAGCTACGAGGTAGGAGGAGATTTACCAAACTTAATAGGAAGTCATAAAGCTCAAGAATATATTAATTATACTGATAAAATCTATCTTGAATTTGGAGCAGATACAAAGATAGAAGGAATAGAAAATAACGAAGAAATCAAAGAAATAAGAAGAAATGCAATACAAGCAGGACTTAAATTAGTAGATTGTCCTATTAGACATTTAGGAACAGAAAAAGCACAAGAAATATATCTGAAGATACAAAATTATCTTTTAGATGCCGGAGTAAATATTAAATTTGATACAGTTGTTACTGATTTAGTTATCGAGGATGGAATAGCTAAGGGAGTAAAGTTAGTTGATGCAAGTACTAAAACAGAAGAAGAAACTATATATGCTCCTACAGTTATTGTAGCAACAGGTAGAAAAGGTGCTGATTGGCTAAAGGATATGTGTACAGCTCATGAAATCAGTCATCGTTCTGGCACTGTTGATATTGGTGTCCGTGTTGAAATAAGAAATGAAATTATGGAAAAAGTAAATACAGTTCTATATGAATCAAAGCTTATTGGATACCCACAACCATTTAATGATAAGGTAAGAACCTTCTGTCAAAATCCAGGAGGCTTTGTAAGCCAAGAAAACTATGATAATAATTTAGCTATAGTTAATGGACATTCCTATAAAGAAAAGAAATCAGATAATACTAATTTAGCTATATTAAGTTCACATAATTTCGCAGAACCCTTTGATCAATCCATAGAGTATGGAAAACAAGTTGCTCAATTAGTTAATATGCTTGGCAATGGCAGGATATTAGTTCAAAGATATGGTGACATATTAGATGGAAAGAGAACTTGGCAGCATGAACTTGATCAGACAAATGTTAAATATACTTTGCCTGATGCAGTTGCTGGAGATTTAACTTCTGCTATTCCATACAGACCAATGCTAAATATTTTAAATTTCATCCAAGCTATGAATACCGTAGTTCCTGGTTTTGCGGGAAGAGAAACTCTTCTATACGGACCAGAAATAAAATTCTACAGTAATAAAATCAATATAAATGATAAATTTGAATCAAACATTAAAGGACTTTATTGTCTAGGAGATTCCAGTGGCTGGACAAGAGGTTTAATGATGGCTTCTGTTATGGGAGTATTAATGGGAAAAGTGCTTTGTGAAGAAAAATAATTAATTACGCCGAGTTAAAATATTAATATATAGAAGACTGCACCTGAATTTTTGAAAATTCAGGTGCAGTCTTTTTATTCTTTCAGAATAAAAGTCAATAGATTCTAAAGAAATGTCCACCTTATCACTTCCTTCCATTTATTAGACGCCTATATTAAAGGAAATGTTCATAGAAAAACTAAATTTGCAAACAATATTATTAGTTTAGTAATTTACAATATTATTTGAGGTGATTCTAATGTCAAATAAATATACGGTTAAGGATAAGCAGCTTATAAGACTAGGTATAAGAAAGAATTCAGAGGGTGATTTTGAATATATTGACCCAAACGAAAAAAACAGGTCAAAATACACAAGTAACTTCTCTCGACCTCAGGTCGAGCATTCGTTCACTAACAAAAAGGGAGAATAAGGTATAAAAAAGTGTGCTGACTTTCTAGAGATATCAGCACACAAAGTTTTAGCACCTAAATTGTAAACAACTCACCGTCATCAAGTATCTTAACTCTTGACGATAATTGTTTTTGATTAAGATAATCTCCTAGCTCTTTTCGGGTTAAGAGACAATGATTTATTGCTTCCATATGAACAGTTATTATCTTTGTGTCAGGAGCGCAGTTACAGACTTTTTCTATATCTGCTTTGTCCATAGTTATGGAGCGGCCTATAGGAAATTTGGCACCGCCTGCATATAGAATAGAAATTTCAGGCTTTTGCTCTAAGAGCGTTTTTTTCACTGAGGAATCCCATACAGTGTCTCCAGAGATATAAACAGATGGCTCCTCTTTTGCCTTAAGAACGAAACCAGAACCTTCACCCATAATGTGTTTAAGAATCAAACCACCATGACTGCATTTTACACGATTGATAGTTATACCTTTCCAGGCAAAATTCATATCTATAGGAATGACCTGTTTAAAACCTAATTCATTTAATCTATCAGCATCTGCTGGCTGACATAGTACAGGGATATCCCTTGGTAAAGTGATATTTTCAGTTTCATAAAAGTGGTCGAAATGCATATGAGTAATTAAAACTGCATCTAAGGAATTAATAATGTTTTTTAATTCATCTTCACTAACTGGTAAATCTACTAAGGGATTACTTTTGCCTTTCCCATTTTTTTTTGTTGGAATAGGGCTTTTAATGCCTGATGTCATAAACATAGGGTCAACAATAATTTGTTTACCTCCTATTGAAATCAGGAAAGTTGAATGTCGTAGTAAATGAATTTTCATATAAATACCTCTCCCTTCGGTTTAATTATACATAGTTGGTCATTGATTGCCAATAAATATATATTTGTGTAATATTACAAATCATCATATTTTTAGAGGAGATAGCATAGATAAAATAGAAAAGAATATGGAGTTTACTTTTATGAGGAGTGGTGGATAGATATGAAAATTACCATTATATATGGAAGTCCTAGGAAAGGTACTACTTATAATGCTATACAGGTAGTTAAGGAAGAAATTCAAAAAAAAGATGATGTAGAATTTGTTGAATTTTTCCTTCCAAAGGATGCACCTGTATTTTGTAAAGGCTGCTTTCAGTGTTTTTTTAAGGGAGCAGAAAACTGTCCTGATGCAAAATATATTCAGCCAATTGTGAAGGAGCTGGATTCATCAGATGGCATAATAATCGGTTCACCAATTTATGTTTTACAGCTTTCTGGCGCACTAAAGTCTTTTTTTGATCATATGGGATATTGTTATTTAGTTCATAGACCACGGTTCTTCAAACAAAAGGCTCTTGTAATTACAACTACAGCAGGGGCTGGAATCGGTAATTGCAGCAAATATATTTCTCAAAACCTTTCATACTGGGGGATAAATAAGGTATATAAATGCGGTCAAGCTGTGATGGCAACTAACTGGGACGAAATATCTCCAAAGAACAAAGAAAAGTTCATTGGCAAGTTGAGAAGGGCAAGTGCTGTTTTTTATGATGACATTATCTCTGGTAAAGTTCATTCACCATCATTTATGAATACTATAATGTTTAATGCAGGAAAAGCCCTCATGAACAGTTATGAGGATGATAGCATGGATAAGCAATACTGGAAAGATTTAGGGTGGCTCAATAATAAAAGTAGATATTTTATCAGCATCTCAAGACCTAATATTTTAAAAAGAGCTGTTGGCAATGCTGCCTATTTTGCTTTCAGAAAAATGGCTAGGAAGTAGATGGTCATTTGATAGTATTTCTTGATTAAAGCATAAGCTTATATGATTTTAAAGGAAATTGGATTCTGATGTAGAATAAACAGAGAGGAGGGGGTGCGTTTATGAATGGGTTTACTAAAAGGTTAGTAGCATTTTTCTCAAATCTATTTATTCCGTGGATTAAAAGTTTATTTAAAGATAAACCGAAAGAATAAGAGGTTATTTTATACTATTAATATAGATTGAATGTATATAATGTTTTTGGTAATACTATGGATGATTTATTTTTTGGAGGTTAGTTTAATGGAAACAACAATTATGGCAATAAGAATTAATCCTAGAAGTGCTCATGCACCCCAGGTTCAGACTATTTTAACAAAGCATGGCTGTATAATAACAACACGACTTGGCTTACACGAGGTAAGAGAAGATAGCTGCTCAGAAACAGGACTTATAATCTTACATATTAATTCAGAATTAGCCAGAGTCAAAGATCTAGAAAATGAACTAAAAGATGTAGAAGGCGTAGAGGTAAAATATATGACACTATAGTAAAAAAGCACAGGATGGTTTAAATTAAGTCCTGTGCTTTTGCATACTTGCAACATTTTATATTATCTATACAGTAATATAATACACATAAATTATTTTTTTATCCTTGAAAAATAAAAATACATAGTTTAACATGGTTATGTAATATAATTCAAAGATGTGCACTTATATCCAAATTATTGCTGAGTATTTGTCATAAAAAGCTTCGCTTTGATGGCATTTATTAACAAAGTATTTATAAAAAATTATGTGAAAGCTTTGATTAATAATATTATTATATTATAATATAAAGTAATGTGTGTAATAATTTACAAAAAGGGATAATGCATACCAATTTGTATGTTATGGGGGTATTATTTTGACTAAAATTATAGATACAAAAGAAGAAAATGCGTATTTTATATCAAAAAACAATATGATTGTGAATGTTAACCCGTTATTTAAACAAATTGTTGGATATGATACCGTATTGGGAATGCATATAGAAGAACTATGGAAGCTCATTGATATTCAAAAATATAACAATGGGTATGTTATTGTGCAGAAAAATTCATTAAAGAAATACATAAACATTGAAGTGTACGAGTCTTTAGATAGAACTGAAAAAACATATGTATTTAGAGAAAAGCGTAGCAATTTCGAAGAGGTGTTAAATTTAACAAGTTTGATTAACCCAAGTAAAATAAATGGATTTGCAATCTTTAGTGTTCCGGAGTTAAGACTTATTTATTGTAATGAAAAACAAGTGGAAATATATGAGGAGCTTTCTGGAACGAAAATAAATCCAGTGGGTAAAACGATTTTTCAGTTATTCAGCGATTTTCGGGAAAGAGATTTATATTTAATTAGTAAAAAAGCTATAAAAAACAATGAATCTATTTTTCTAAAAGATTACCGATTTGATACTGCAGATGGCAGTACCAAGTACTGGGATGTTGTGTTAACGCCAGTTGCTAATATGGATAAAAAATACCTTTGCGTTATTTGCAATGATGTCACAGAGAGTGTTCTTAATAAACAGAGAATAGAGGAGCAAAATAGACTTCTTCAATCAATAATCGATAATATATCTGAGGAAATATTTATATTTGATAAGGATGGTAATTACATTAAATTTAATAAGATTACTAAAGAAAATGGCACTTATGCAAATATGAAAAAGATATATGATGGATATACACAGTACGATTATTATGATTTACTCAATAATAAAATAAAAAAGGAAGATTTTATTGTGACCCGGGTGATGAAAGGTGAAAAGGTTACTAATGAAGTTGTAATTTCCCATGATTCAGGTGAAAGGTATTTGTGTTTAAGCGGGCAGCCTGTATTTGATGAAACAGGAAACTTAAAAATGGGTGTAATGACGCTAAAGGATGTGTCAAATGATATTCTATATCAGCAAACAATAACTAGACAGTTAAATATGCTCTATCAGGTCATACATAACCTGGATTTGCCTTTATTAAGGGTTACTTATCCCGATTTAAAGATTATTGATATAAACCCTAGAGCTTTTAAACTGGCAAAATCAAAGGCGCATAATGTTGAAAATATGAAAGATATGCTTGGAAAAAAGTTTGAAACTGTATTTTCAAATTTTACTGAGTGTCATAGTTATAAAAATATTTATGAATGTGCAAAAGAAAAAAAGACTAAAAATTTAAAAAATTGTGAGTATATTATTGATGGTAAGAAAATGTATGCTAATCTAATCTATGAACCTATTTTAGGCTTTAATGGTCAAGTTGAACAGGTAGTTGTTCTAGTAATCGACGTTACATCCGAACGGCAGGAAAGTTTGAAGATGGAAAATATGCTTCTTAAGCAAGAGGAGTTTTTTACGAATATATCTCATGAATTGAAAACACCTCTTAATGTGATATATGCAACAGCGCAATTATTTGATATGTTTTGCAAAAGTGATTCTTTAGATTCAAAAAAAGAATATATAATAAAATACATTAAGACAATCATCCAAAACTGTTACAGATTATCTAAATTAATAAATAATATTGTGGATTTGTCTAAGATAGAAGCAGGTTACTATGAATTAAATAAAACAAATGAAAATGTCGTAAATGTTTTGGAAGAAATAGTTATGTCTGTTGTACAATATTCTGAAAGTAAAGGAATTAACATTATTTTTGATACTAATGTTGAAGAAAAGATTATTGCATGTGATTCAGAGAAAATAGAGAGAATAGTACTAAATCTAATATCTAATGCAATTAAGTTTTCAGATAAAGGTGATGATATACTAGTAGAATTTTTTGATATGGGCGATTTTGTAGAAATATCAGTAACAGATAAGGGTACTGGTATAGATAGAGATAAACTAGAAACTATATTTGAGAGATTTAAACAAGCTGATAAATCCTTAAGCCGAAATGCAGAAGGAACAGGTATCGGTCTGAGCCTTGTAAAGGCTCTTGTAGAACTGCATGGAGGAATAATTAAGGTTGAAAGTGAACAAGGAGAAGGAAGTAAGTTTACAGTAAGACTTCCAGCAGAAGAGGTAGAGGAAATAAAACCTTTAGTTGGCAGTGATATAATGAGAAGTAATAATCACATTGTAAGTATTGAACTGTCTGATATAAATAGATAAGTAAGGAGGGTGCCGGTTAAAACTGGAACCTTTTTATTTTTATAAAAATATTGTTATGTAAAAAAATATAAAAATATCTTCGTGTATATGGCAATATATGGTATAATTTATATTAACAGGTAATTGATTGTGTTTTTTTGGTTATTACAAGAACTTGAATATTGAAGGGAGAACATCTATGACAAAAAGAGTAGTTATAACGGGTATGGGTATAGTATCACCGTTGGGATTTAATATAGCAGATTTTTGGAATTCCATAAAGGAAGGAAGGTCAGCAATTGATAACGTAAGTAGTATAGATGTTACAGATATACCTACAAAGGTTGCAGCAGAAATTAAGGATTTTAATCCGCTAGATTTCATGGATAGAACAAAGGTTAGAAGGACAAGCCGTTTTATGCAATTTGCAATAGCGGCTGCAAAAATGGCTGTAGAGAGCTCTGAACTAAACTTAGATTCCATTGATAAATATGAATTTGGTGTTATAGTTGGTTCTGGAGTTGGAGGAATGGAGATAATCGAAAGTCAGCAGAATGTGCTAAATGCTAAGGGACCTAGAAAAATAAATCCTTTAGCAATTCCAATGATAATTGCAAATATGGCGTCAAGTCAGATAGCTACCATATATGGGGCAAAGGGATATAACGAATGTGTTGTAACTGCCTGCGCAACTGCAAATAACGCCATTGGAAATGCCTTTAGAATCATTAAAAGCGGTGAAGCAAAAGTTATGATTACAGGTGGTACAGAGGCAGTGATAACACCTTTGGTTTTCTCAGGCTTTAGTGCTATGCGGGCAATGTCAAGAAATCCGGATCCCAAATCTGCATGCAGACCATTTGATTCAAATAGAGAGGGCTTTGTAATGGGAGAGGGTGCAGGTATTTTAATTCTTGAAGAACTAGAGCATGCCCTTAATAGAAACGCAAATATCATTGGCGAAATAGTGGGATACGGATGTACTAATGACGCATATGATGTAGTTGCCCCATGTCCAGATGGAGAAGGTGCAGCTAAAAGTATGCAAAAGGCAATTGACAGCGCTGGCATAACAATTCAGGATGTAGGATATATAAATGCGCATGGAACTGGAACTATATATAATGATAAAATTGAGACTTTAGCTATTAGAAAAGTATTTAAAGAGTATGCTAAGAAAATAGCAGTAAGTTCAACTAAATCAATGACAGGCCATTTATTAGGGGCATCAGGGGCAATTGAAGCTATAATAACAACTCTTGCATTAAAGGAAGGATATGTTCCGCCTACTATAAATTATAGTTCTCCAGATCCTGAATGTGATCTTGATTATGTTCCAAATGTAGGCAGGAAGGCAGATATTAAATTTGCATTATCCAATTCTTTTGGTTTTGGAGGACATAATGCAACATTAATGTTCAAAAAGTATAAATAAATTAATTTATAATTCAATGACAAAATTAACACATAGGCACCAGCAAATTGTTGGTGCCATTATTATGGACGCTAAAGGTTTATTTTAAAGATAAATTTTTAGAATGAAAACTATTCCAGGTTTCTATCACTGGAGTTAAATTTTTAAGTAATTCAAAATTGCTATCCTTGGATAAAGTGAAATCAATGAGATTATTTGTGAGCTTATTATCAAGATTTTTGATTAAAAAATCTAATTTAGTATCATCAAGACCTTCCAAGAATCTTCTTAAAACAAGGGAATTATTATAATTATCAAATAGAGGCTTAACTAGTTCTTCATATTTACCTAAACCGCATATATCCATTGCTGCATAAATTCCCGTTAGCATTGCTGCAAATTGACCAAATCCTAGACCTGGGGATATTGAGCCAAAGCAATTGCCAACAAAATATGTATTATCTATCCTAGGCTTATCACATATCCCCATCATGTATCTGTTTATTTCAAACTTATCAGTGATGGTGAAATTTTGATCCAACTGTTTGCAAGCCAAATGGTAAAATTCATTCCACATAACATCTATGTCTAATCTAATATTATCAGGGTAATCGGGATAGGCTATAACTAAATTAGCTTCCTTTTCTGAAAAAGGGATTAACCAGGCATAACCCCTTGGGATGATTTGGTAATTAAACCATACATGAGAAATATCTGTAAGAAAATCACCTTCAACAGTAGCACCTCTAATAGTACAAGTAAGATCACTTCTATAATTACCTAGTTCACAAGCATAAATTCCATCTCCTGGGGCTAAAATTACATAATCAAATTCTTTGCATAACTGAGCATATTCTGCTGCAGAATTAAACTGTATAGGAGATTTTACCTGCTTACTTAACTGATTTTCATAAGATTCCTTGTGGCGGCCGCGTATATTAACAAAACCAATATTTCCATCAATGCTGCCTATCTCGTTTTTGGAATGAATAACTAACTTTTTCACTGCATCTGTAGATCTTAAGTGAATGTTAAAGTTTTGCTGAAGATATAGTAAATCATTATTTACTGGTCTGTTTAAAATACTAAAGGTTGCTTCAGCATTGACGAATCTGTCACCCACACAGTTTCTTTTTTCAAAGATTGCAGGAGTTAATCCGTGTTGCTCTAATGTAATTGCACAAGCCAAACCAGACATTCCCGCCCCCATAATAGCTACCTTCATACTAACACCTCCAAAAATATTATTGGTGATGCACTAATGGTTTATTCCTAATTGCATTAGTTTTAATATAAAGTTTGTAATTAGTTCACGATTTGTAAATAATTATTATGTATTATAAAAATGTAAGTTTTCACAATAATCCCTCTAATGCTAGCGCTGGTAAGGCTATAACTACTGGCGCTTATTTAATTTTATACAAAAAATAAAAAGAAACTACTATGCTAAGTAGTTCCTAAAAACATCATTAAACTTTCTCAATAACTAAGGTTCCAAGGGGACTGTCAATAAACTCTTTTTCCTTTTCTACTTCTTTGAAAGTTAAAAGTGGTCCTTCTTCTAATTGAAGAGTTTTGCCAGCCTCAAGCTCAATGTTATTTTCAAAGGCGTAGTAGAACACATTATTAAACAAATCATTTACATCTTGAACCTCAGACTTATCGCCTAGGTAAGCAAGATCCCTTATTCCCAAAAGATAATTCCCCTTTGTAAAAAACCAAACACCGTATTCCGTTGGCATTTTTATGAATCCGGTCCATAAAATCAGGGATGGTGCTTTACGGCAATCTGCTAACATTTCAGGAGATAATATGCTTTCCAGCACCTCTGCAGGAGTACATGTCCAAGCGGCTTCATTAATAACTCCAAGCAATTTTTTTCCTGCAAAGCTATAGGCAATCTTATATAAAGCTATGTATTGTTCTATAGCATTAGTATCACTACCTTCATAATAACAAATTATATGTGCCTTGTGCTTTCTAAGCTTTGATTTTTGTTTTTCATCCCAAAATGATGGTTCTACTGTATAATTTAATACACCATCAGGTACTGGTGAGTTTAAACCAACTAATTGAATTTTATGTCCATCAAATTCAATTGAGCACATTAGTGTATCTTTATCATTTGAATCTTCATCCATTGAAATAGATGGTTCAGTTTTAAGAGGTTCAACTCTCTTCAGATTTTCTTTAATCACATCAATTTTAATTTTAGGTAAACTATCAAAAGCTAAAATTAATACTGGCTTATCAATAGTTTTATCTAGATTAAATTCACTCGGATTCATATTTTCACGCATTCTCTCTAAAATTTTATCTAATAACCCCATGTTCTGTTTTCCTCCATTTAGAAATAATATTTTAATT
The DNA here is from genome assembly GCA_030706015.1 of Bacillota bacterium. Classification (GTDB taxonomy): domain Bacteria; phylum Bacillota; class Clostridia; order Clostridiales; family Clostridiaceae; genus JAUZPI01. The sequence continues at coordinate 12,800 of JAUZPI010000033.1, read as the reverse complement.
ATACTAAATAAAACATTCTAATTCCAGTAAAAATTGTATTTTTGCATATATAATTTTATAATATAAACCATTTGTATTATTTTTAGATTAAAAGGAACTTAGTGTAAAAACTATCAGAAATCATCTCAAACTAATCATGTAAATAGTTAGTAGAATATATTAAATAATAATAATTACTGACACGTGAGCGATATTCTGTTATATTATTAAGTAATAGAATGCATAATTAATAATATTAGGAGAGGTATAATAATGTTTAAATGGAAGAGTGAGTATGAAACTGGAGTAGAGTTCATTGATGAACAGCATAAAAAACTATTCGAAATAGGTAATAGACTTTTTGAGCTTCTAAATAATAATTTTTACACTGATAAATATGATAAAATAATAGCGATTATAGAAGAACTAAAGAACTATACAGCGTTTCATTTTGCTGCAGAGGAAGAGTATTTAATTAAGACTGGATATAAGGGTTTTTTTGCTCATAAGGTAGAACATGATGATTTTATTAAAAAGTTTAATGATATTGATTTAAGGTATATTGATAATGGACAAGATAAATATATGTTAGAGATGCTAGAATTTATATTTAAATGGATTGATGAACACATTTTAATAAAAGATAGGCAGCATAGCCATAGGTAAGGTAACCTTTAGTTTAAATAACAGCAGACTCTTATAATTTCCCTTTAAAAAGTAAAATAGGAATAAATAAATATGACTAAGTATTTTTATAAAGGAAATGCTTATAATATAAAACTAAAAAGGAGGAATATATATGCGCGTTAAAGAAGGATTAATCCCAACGGCGCTGGGAACTGCTGTTACTGCTGGTGCTATTGCACTAAGAGCTAGAGAAGGGTTTAGAATGAGAAGAAGGGACATTGCACCTATGATCGAAACTGCAGTTATTGGTTTCGGTTTAGCTCATATAGTATTAGGGGCAATAGATCTTGCTGAACATAGACGTTAATCAATGAGGGGACTTGGTTTTCAAGTTCCTTTTTATATTTTAGAAATCTGTAAGTAGTCTTGCAGACATAAAACTCCCGCATCTACATCCGGGAGCTTTAAGTTTTTTGTCATTTTAAACAAGATTAAGACTTGGCAATATTAAATATATCATAAAAACCTGAATTGATTTGAATGAGATTTTTCGCTGTTTCAAGACAAGGATTATCAATATATTTTTGCAGTGCTTCAAGAACATCCTCATTTACATAAAGTTCTTCACCCTGTTTTTCAGCTTCTTTAGCAGAAAAGTGAATAGCTTCAATAAGCAAATCTCTTGTATCATAAAAGTCGCAATTTTGTAAAAATTGTTCTAAATTCGAATTATCCAATTGGTATCACTCCCACAAATTAGTATGGCTAAAATTTACCTGTGTCTTTATAACAGTATATTAACCAAGGGTTTCAGATATGTTAGTAATTAAATATAATATAATGTAAATTATTTTGTGGTTTTCATTTGTATACCTTTAAAAAATGATAATTGTTTCTAAAATTTAAAATTAAAAGTATATTGTTAAACTGTGTGCAAATTTATGTTATAATATCTTTAACTCATTTTTAACAAAAATTAACCAAAATTATGTAACGAGGTGATGAAAATTCTTAATATTGAACGAAATGAAAGAGTGGTTCTGAAAAGAAATTCTGCAATTAATATAATAAGTAATATATTAGCTGACAAAATGTATCTTATTATCTCATTTTTAATTTTTATAAAGACGATACTCTTTATGGGATTACTGGGAACCCCAAAGGCAACAGGTATTAATCTATATAAAGGTTTTTTTAGCGTGCCTCCATTTTTAGTGTTTTTTAGTTTTGTTATGATAATACTTTCTTTTTCATTTTTATTTAAGGGAAGAAAGCATTTGTGGTCAATGATTATCATTAACATACTAGCCACCATATTGATAATAGGCGACGCATGGTATTTTAGAGGGTTCTCTGGATTTTTAAACTTCTTTTTAATGTCACAAACCTCTAATCTGGATAATCTAGGAAGTAGTGTTGTATCTATGTTCAGGCCGATAGATTTTATATTTATAATAGATATAATATTATTAATTGTTTATGCAGCATTCAATAGAGAATTATATAGAGGGGTTAGGAGAAGTGTAAAGTTATTTCTAGTTACATTAATTATACCGATTCTATATCTAACTTATGTACATTATAAGGTAGACGTGTTTAAAAGATGCTTTAATGGGCAAATGCTTTTCCGTCAGAGCTGGGCACCTAATCAAACTATGTCAAATTTAGGGCCTATTGGCTATCACATATATGATGGTTTCAAGTATTATATAGATTCTAAGCCTTATAGTTTGACAGCTAAGGAGAAGCAGGATATTAATACTTGGTATGATAAGAAGCAGGAGAACTTACCGGATAATCAATATGCCGGCATGTTTAAAGGAAAGAATCTTTTAGTTATTCAATGGGAATCCCTTGAAAACTTTGTTGTTAATCAAAAAATTCAAGGTCAGGAAATAACTCCAAACTTGAATAAGCTTTTAAAGAACAGTTTATACTTTGATAATTATCATGAAAATGTTTATAACGGCACAAGTTCAGATGCGGATTTATTAACCAATACAGGTGTATATCCTGTAAGAGAAGGAAGTACCTTCTTTAGATATCCTAATAACAAGTATCAGCATTCTTTACCTCTGCTTATGCAGGATATGGGGTATTCTACTTATGCAATTCACCCGGATAAAGGATCGTATTGGAATTGGATGCCAGCTTTAGGGTCCATAGGCTTCCAAAAATGCTATGATGCTTCTCAATATAAGATGACTGAACAAATTGGGCTTGGAATTTCTGATCATGAGTTTCTTACTCAAGTAGCTCCGATTATAGAAAAGGAAAAACAACCATTTTATAGTTTTGTAGTTACATTGACAAGCCATGCACCATTTGATTTGCCGCAAAAATACAGAGAGATGAAGCTTGATAATGGATTCGATAAGAATATATTAGGTGATTATTTTCAAAGTATTCATTATACAGATAAGGAAATCGGAAATTTCTTAGATACCTTAGGTAAAGCTGGATTGCTGCAGAATACTGTAGTTGTAATATATGGGGATCATACAAGTGTTCATAAATTTTATTCGGATGAAGCAGATGCGGTTAGGCCTTCACAAGATTGGTGGATGCATAACGATATGAGAATACCACTTGTTATATATAATCCTTCAATTCAAGGGCAAACTTTAGATATACAAGGCGGACAAATAGATTTAATGCCTACTGTATCTTATTTAATGGGAGTTGACAAGAAAAAATATGAACGAGATGCCTTAGGTAAGGTGCTTTTAAATACAAACAAGGATTACACTATTCTTCAAAGCTTTAAAATGTATGGTAAGTACACACCTGAGGATGCACAGCACGCTAAAGATGGAATATTGTTATCAGATAAAATGGTTCAAAGTGACTATTTTAAGGGTAAATAGTGGAGGTAGTTTATGCAATTAGTATGGAACCTTTGTCAGGGGAATAAAGAAGTAAAAGTTGTTCTAATATATAATACATATATTAGAAAGAAAGATTTATATATAAATAATGATAAAGTGTCATATGTGAAAAAAAAAGGCAGTAAGAACGAATTTTCATTTAAATATTTGAACAGTGAATATGTTGTGGAACTGAATCCAGAAGGATATGGATATTCAGCCTATTTAACCACCCAGGATGGTGCTAGAATCCCTAATGAATCAGAAATAAAAACATATAATGGAACACCACTATGGATACTGCCTTTTGTATTAATAAATATATCTATACCAGTACTTTCTGTGGAAGCTGTTTTTCCCTGGCTAATTAGTTTGATATCCTCATATATGACAGCAAAGATAAGTCAAAGAAAAAACATAAGTCTTAAGCTAAGGATAGCCGCGTCAGTAGTCATATCCATTTTGGCTTGGATTATTTATTATGCAAATTATATAGAGTCAAAATCTATAGGAATTAAGGGTGGATTCTTACCCTTCATTAAATAATTTTATAAAATAACAAAAGGTCTCCCTATTTATAGGGGGATTTTTATTTTATAAAGATTATAAGTCTTCAATACTCTAACTATATACTGTGAAATGATAGCTGACCCTTCATAGTTTACCACATATAACTAGTTATGATATTTCAGCATTGTGCAAATGCTATTTATTGAATGTAGATTTAATTTATAACATATAGGAGGTTATTGTAGTGATAAAGGCAGTTTTTACTATGAAAAAGCTATTTACTATATGGTTTATAATGGGAATGATGTATTTCACTTTAGAAGGATTTTTTCGGGGCTGGACGAATATATCTATGCTATTTGTAGGAGGTCTATGTGGAATGCTAATAGGTGAACTAGATGAACATTCTGGATACTTCAGTGGATCCATGTGGGGGCAGTGCATATTAGGAACTTTGATTATACTAATTATTGAGTTTGTATCTGGAATGATTCTTAATGTGTGGTTAAAGCTTAATGTCTGGGATTATTCTCATATGTGGGGGAATCTATATGGGCAAATCTGTGTTCCTTATGCATTTATATGGTTTATGTTAGTGCCTTTTGCAATTTACATAGATGATTATCTAAGATATAAGTTTTTTGATAGGAAGAAACCTGAAGCTTTAATAATGCATTATAGAAATTTATTTCTTGGAAAGTAGTATTAAAAAAATAGAATCGGTGTTTAAATGAGCCTCTTACATCTCATCAAACACCGTTTCTTAGCAACCTAGTAACTAATACATCCACCAGGGTCTATGATGATAGTATGGATGATGGTAGTATGGATGATAATAGTAAGGGTGGTGGTAGTATGGATGGTAATAATATGGTTGATAGTTATGATGATAATATTGTGGACGTTGTCTGTATGAGTCATCATCATACTTTTTGCAATCCATGTCGTGTTTTTCAAATTTTTCTGCTTCTGTCATCATATAGTGTTGCTGCATTAAAGGGCACATGTGTATATAAGGACAGTGTTCCATATGAGATTCTTTCATACAGTCATCTTCATGATGTTTATGATGATCCTTATGACGTATATCTTCTGCATCATTACTGAAATTTTGGTTTAAATTTTCCTCAGGATTAATATTATCGTCTCTAAAATACATAAATGCCTCCACAAAAATTAACTACCTTACTATGTTATGCTTGAGAAATAAAGTTGTTACTTTTTTGTCTAGGCAGGTAATAAACATAATTTTGTTTTTTTATGAGAATACTTAGTAACAAAGGGGTGATAATTGTGGATGAAAAATCAATAATGAGAATGGCGGATATCTTAAGTACATATTCATACAAGGTTGATGCATTAGTAGATTTACTAATAGAAAAGAAGCTGTTATCAAAGGATGAGGTGAATCATATGCTCAATAAAATTATGGATGAGGCTAAAGATGATCCTAAAAATGATGATTATGTAATAGATCAGTTAAAGGATAAAGTATTACTGAAATAATAGTATCAACTTAGAAGGAGTGTTTTTTATGAATTTGGAGGAAGCTAGGAAGGTAAGTGTTAAAATTTCAAAGGAAAAAGAAGAAGAAATTTTTAAAAATTTATTTGAAGGCACAAAGGATAAAAAGGATAAACAAGATAAATCTGATACGCATAAAAATGCATGATAAAAAAGGCCTAAAACAGATTACTCTGTATGGGCCTTTTATTATGCTAACACTGCTTTTCTACTTTTGTTAGCAATAGCTTAAGCTTTTCTTTTAGCTGGGCTGCTTCATCAATGGATAAACCTGTGCTGCAAAACACCCTAGTCGGAATTTCCACTGCTTGATTTTTCATGTCTGCTCCCTTAGAGGTTAACCTAACATACACATTTCTTTCATCTTCCTTATCTCTAATCCTTTGCACAATATCTTGTGTTTCAAGTTTTTTAAGTAAGGGAGTAAGTGTACCAGAATCAAGATGCAGTTTAGCTCCTAGTTCTTTTACAGTTATATTATCTTGTTCCCATAGCACTAAGAGAGTAACATATTGGGTATATGTTATACCTAGCTTATCTAAAAAAGGTTTGTAAAGCTTATTAATCTCTCGGGAACATGCGTATAAGGCAAAGCACAGCTGATTATCTAGTTTTAAAATATCATAATTCATAACGCACCACTTCCAAAACTTTAGCATTGTATTCATTTTGTATTTTACCAAAAATAATGTGCGTATTCAAAATATTATTATAATAATTTTTCAATATGAGGTATTATATCGTTTGGCTCTGTTGTAGGTTCAAATCTATCAATAACATTACCATTTCTATCGATTAGAAATTTTGTAAAATTCCACTTAATAGAATCACCAATTAAAAATTCAGGGAACTTTTCTTCTAGGAAACTGCTTAATATTTTTCCACTTGGATGGTTTAAATCTAGCCCTCTAAATGGTACTTGTTCCGATAAATATTTGAATAAAGGGTGAGCATTTGCGCCTCTTACGTCAGTCTTTTCAAATAGTTGAAAAGTTACACCATAATTAACCTGACATAAATTTTTTATTTCTTTGTTACTTCCTGGTTCTTGTTCAGCGAATTGATTACTTGGAAAGCCTAATATTTCGAAACCTTGATCCTTAAACTTTTCATAAATTTTTTCTAGATCACCATACTGAGGTGTAAAACCACATTTACTTGCAGTATTAACAATCAAAAGAATTTTTCCTTTATACTCTCCGAGAGATATTTCTTCTCCATCTATCTTTTTTGCTTTGAAATCGTAAATTGACATAATACTTCCTCCTATTTTGCAAAATTTAATTTTATACAATTCAATTACATATAATTTATCACGTTTATTAGTTACTGTCAATCATCATTAGATAATTTTTATAAACACACAGAAAATGCTGTGTGTTTATAATGTAGCATAGCTTATTCTTTGTCCTTGGTAACTAAATTATTATAAGGAAAAAATTCGCCAGGGTCTTCATCCGTACCTGCAGAGTGGATAGTTAAATTAGATGAAGTTGAAGTTGCGAATGAACCTGTAACTGGTGGACTGGTGGCAAAAGCATGTTTATCATATTTATTTTTTTGTCTTTTTCTTGGTTCGCCAGGCATTAAAATCACCTCCCTATTTATATTTCCTAATTAATATAAAAATATTATGGGTGACTAAATTTCTTTAAAGTATTTATATCTTGTTGGCAAAAATTAAGGATTATATGTTGATGTAAATTAAGAATAATTGTTTGTTATATTGTAAATATTATATTCATCAAAAGGCTAACTATATATAAGTTAATTCCAAGTAATAACTAAACATATCTTTTTTATACTGTATAGTTAGTACAAAATTAAAGACAGGAGGCATAACATGGGAAATAAACGTAAGAAATTAGAAGTAAAACCATCAGACATTAGAATGGGGGATGTTGCAAGTATAAATTATAAAGGTGAATTAGTTGATAAAGGAGCAGAGCAGGTTTATATTCATTATGGCTATGATGGGTGGAATGACATTGGAGATTTACCAATGAGAAAACAAGATGATGGTTCTTTCCAAGTACAAATTAAAGCTATTGGAACAACAGAAATAGATATGTGCTTTAGAGATGATAACAATCAGTGGGATAATAATGATGGGATTGATTATAGAATAGGTATCGATGAGGATTACTAAAGTAGATTTTATAGAGGTATTATAGTATCCAATAGGGTACATAGTATCTCTATTTTTGTATAAATTTTTTATCCAAATAGAGGAAAATTATATGTGATGGCGAATAATAGTTAGAAAGAGAAAATGGGGAGTTGATTTTTATGAAGGGGATTAGAGCATGGAACTGTGAAAAGGGAGAATTTCTTATTAGAGATAGTTTTTCACATCTATTGTCTGCGGTAAAACTGATGGGAAGCATTTTGGTAGATGAATATGACTTATATATGGCTGAAAGATGTGGATCAGAGCTTTCAGAGGTTTTAGCTGTTAAAAGTGTGCGAGGTACCAGCAAAGAGTATGACAACTATGAAATACTTTTTAGAGAACGTCTTATAAATAGATTTTATGACCTTGAAAACCCTATAGCTTTAGGTGGATTGAAGACTTATTTTATAGATAAAGAAAAGTTGCAGGGTCTAGAGATAGCAGCAAGAAACAATTAGCTTTAAGGTTAAAGTTTTCTGGAGGTGCAGAATGTGTATACCATAAGTGAGAATAGGAATCTTACATTAATAGTATTTAATGAAATGTTAACTGTAAAAGGATTAATTAATTTTGACAAAAGGTTTAAAAACTATGTGAATCATATAACTAAATCCTGCAACATAGTATTTGATTTTAGTAAAATATTATTTGATGACCATGCTTATGCAGTATTGGAGGGAATTGCCATGATTGAGGATTATGCTTTTGCAAAGGGGAAAAATAAATGTGCTACACTAGTTAGTAAAGAAACCTTTGCTCAGATTATACTAAAATATCCTGACAAAATCGGGGAAGTATTTATTGACTTATCAGACGTAAAAGAATACTTCAATTCCCATTGGTAAGTTTATTGCTAGAGATAATTACAAATGAATATAAGGATATTTAACATTGGTTGGGAAATTTGATTCATAGTAATTTAAGTCTATATTATATACCGCAAGTTCCCAAAAAAGCTGAGGTATCTGCAATGAAAACGTTATGAAAAGAGAGCGTAAAGGATTTACTTTCCACATAACAATATTCCTCCATATTTTTTTATATATTTATATTCATGAATTATTATTGAATATGTTTAAAAATAGTATATTATGATATAATATTTAAAAGTATATTTTGGGGATGTGGATTATGGAGTGGATATTTTATACTGCAGGTTTGTTATTTGCAATATTATTTATATATTCTGCAGCCAGAAAACCTATAATATTTAGTAAGAAGTGGCAAGCTATCATTATCTATGGACTAGCTACAATAATATATTTAGGACTTTTTATTTTGGTAGTTGTTCTAAAGTATAACAGTTTAAGTGCTTCATAGGTAAATTGCAATGAAGCACAATAAACCTTACAAGAGAAAAAATAATGGTGTTTTAGACAATACCATTATTTTTTTTCTCTTTTTCTGCCTCGAGTTATAAAATAATAGGCTGTTGCCATAGCGATAACAAAAAATACAATAGCAATGGTTCTTATGCCAAGAATATCATTAAAGCTCAGATTAGGAAAACCTCTCCAGCGCAGCAAATTAAATCCCTCTTTCTTTAGTTTTATAGACTTATAATATGTATTTTCATAAAAACTATTCTAAAATTGTTTTATTTAAGGACTGAGAGAAATTAATCAAGTTTGTCTCATAGGAATAACAAGATACTAACTGGGAAGGCTAGTTTTGAAAGGAGTGTTATAGCTATGGGCAAGAATAAAAATAAACAAAATAATCAAAGAGATATAAATATGGGTACTAAAAGAACTGAAAACAGCGAGCATCAGGGAAAGAGCAAGAGAAATAAGAATGAAAGAGGGTGAAAACTCTCTTCTTTAATTCCGTTTAGCTAGATATAGCCTATAAACAAAAATTAGTATTGAATCACGGAATCACAGCATAGATTATATCAGGATAGAGTTATAAAGAATATGTGGGTAAAGCATGTAATATACCATTTTATAGATGAGATAGAAGGACTATATATAACAAGAAAAATGGGAGGGTTAACATGAATAATATATTAGCCACATATAGGGGATGCGAAGGCTGTCCATTATATAACGAAGATTGTCAAGCTATGAATAAGCAAGTTAAAGTATCATTTATACAATCTCAATTTGAAAGCGATGACAGCAAAGAAGTTGAAATTTTTGAAAAGGGTGAAGTAGTACAAGGTTCTGCTACTATTAAAGATGATGTAATATACTGCGTGTCAGTTGATTCAAGAACTAATCCAGGAAGCGAAGTGTTTATTGATCCTAATGATGTTGAAATTATAACATAACTAATTTGAAGCATTATAACATATGATTCTATCCTTTAAATCGGCACTAATTTGGGAATTTTCCTAATTTAGTGCTATTTTAGAAATTAGTAAAAAGGGTGATAATTTGAGATATTTAAAAAATAAATTTATTCATTTTTTTATTTTTGGGAGTTTGTATATGGATATAGAAGTTGTAGCAAGAGCTTTAGAAAAGGATATGGTAGGTTTTAAAGGAATCTCTGAATGGAGTTTAATGGGATATACTTCATTATGGATGTTTCTGGTGGGAGGCTTATGCGGTGTGGTTATAGGTAGTTTTAATGATGATTCAAGCTTTTATGAGAGCAAGGTTTGGCAGCAAATACTAATAGGGGGCACTGTAATTACCTTAGCGGAGTTAACTTCAGGAATAATTCTAAATAAAATATTTCTCTTGAATATCTGGGAGTATACAGGCAAGTATCAGTTTATGGGACAAATTGAGTTGAAAAATTGCTTGATTTGGTATTTCATTATGACACCTTTAGTAATTTGGTTAGATGATATGCTTACTTATTACTTGTACAGAGAAGGAGAGCCGTATAACATATTCAAAATATACTACAAATTAATTAAGTTGGAATAATACAATTTTTATTATAATGGTTATTATGTATTACACAAGAAAGTAAGATTACAGGACAAAAGTGGTTATGGATCTTAGCCTATAGAACTCACCATAACACTTTTTAGTCCATGAATGTTTAAATTGAAAAGTTAGTATTTAACTGTTTTAGTGATAGTAGAAACATAAAGAGAAAATAATATTGCTAAAATTAGAAAACAAGAAATCATTCCGATTACTCCACCCCATCCAAAGGATGACCAAAAGGTGCCTCCAGCAGTACCACCAATGCTTGAGCCTACATAATAAAAAAATAGATATAGTGATGAGGCTTGAGATTTATCATGAGTGGCTATTTTACCAATCCAACTGCTAACAACAGAGTGGCTTCCAAAGAATCCAAAAGTAAAAATACAAATTCCTACAATTTTCATAATTAAATTTATATTCAAGGTTATAAGAGCTCCACTAGCCATTACGAAAATTATCACCCAAAGTACATTGTAGTGTCCATAGTAGTCTGCTAAACGCCCCATGTATGTAGAACTAAAGGTTCCTATAATATAAATTATAAATATAAAACTAACTAGTGTAGGACTAAGCAGATAAGGGGGAGCTATTAGCTGATAACCTATAAAATTATACAGTGAAACAAAGCTGCCCATAATAAAAAAACCAATGGCATACAAGCATAAAAGTTTAGGGTTTTTAAGGTGATTTCCCATAGATTTTAATAGTTTACTTAATTCCATTTTACGCGGAGTAAAATGCTTTGATTCAGGAAGCTTAATGCAAAAAAAGACGCTGAAAGCTAACCCTATAAGTCCTATACTTCCAAGGGCTGCTCTCCAATTAATTAAATCAGTAATGGTTCCTATAATAATACGACCGCTCATGCCGCCTATGGAATTTCCGCTGATATATAATCCCATAGCTACGCCAAGACTCTTTGGATCAATTTCTTCACCTATATATGCCATTGCAATAGCGGGTAGTCCAGCTAAGGCAAGCCCTTGCAACATTCTAAAAAGTAAAAGAGAATGGAAATTAGGAGCAAAGGCGGTTAATAGTACAAGTAAAGATGCAGAAACAAGAGAAAAAGACATAACAATTTTTCTTCCCCATACTTCCGATAAAGAACCAAATATTAGTAAACTAAGAGCCAAAGTTATAGTTGTAACTGAAAGTGATAGACTTGCTGCTGTAGGAGAAATATTAAACTGTTTAGAAAGACTTGGCATTAGCGGCTGTGTACAGTATAGAATAGCAAAGGTATTAAAACCCCCTGCAAATAATGCAATATTAGCATTCTTAAATTCAGCTGTACCCTTCTGAATGTAACTCATAAAAATAATCATCCCTTTCCGTTAGTTAAAGGTACAAAATGCAATGAAAAAATACCTCTTTTAATCAGTTGAATTATATCATAGTTAATAACATAATAAAAATTTAAATAGCTGTCCAAAGACAAAAAACTGTACCACATAAAGTGTGATACAGTTTTTATAATATTTGGTGCCGATGGTGGGATTTGAACCCACATGGTTTCCCGCATGATTTTGAGTCATGTGCGTCTGCCGTTCCGCCACATCGGCATATTTAATTTTACATTTAGAAGTGACTTGAATATTTTGCCTCACCTCTAGTGCCTTTATAGTATATCATCGGAAATTATGTTTTGCAAGAGTTTTTTATAAAAAATTTAAAACTGAATTGTGAGAGTAAATTCAGTTTTAAAATTGTCTATGTTAAAAATATATCATTCAAAGAAAATTTTAGATTATTATCTCATTTTATTTTACATATTCGCAGCTTACGAAGCATCATATTGTCTATCTTGTTTGTACAATATGTACAAAACTTAATTAAATTTTTATCAATTTTATAAAAATATATTGTTACTACCTGTTAAATTTGTTACAATGTAAAAGGTTAATTATTGAGGTTATTATTACTAAGTGATGGCCTTTTTCCCTTGATAAACAGGGAAAGTAAATAATTATTGCGTAGGAAGGAGAAATTAAATATGATGTATTCAACAGAAGTTGACAGAATGATGTGCGTTGCAAAAGGACCAAACCATGGACCAGCTCCAATACCAGTAGAAGGAAAGTGGGTACAAGCTAAGGAAGTAAAAGATATATCAGGTTTGACACATGGTGTAGGTTGGTGTGCTCCTCAACAAGGTGCTTGCAAGTTAACATTAAATGTTAAAGATGGTATAATAGAAGAAGCATTAGTTGAAACAATTGGATGTTCAGG
>JAUZPI010000329.1 GCA_030706015.1 Bacillota bacterium | reverse complement strand
TTTTGTTTACCTCCAGATATTTATTCCACAGTAGTTTATTTTTGTTTTTGGTAATTTAATTAATTCCTTTCCTTATAAAAAAAGGACAGTACAATAAAGGAATAATAACTACGTTCAGTTCGAAAGTAAATGAGTGAAGAATATCTAGTTTTTAATAACAAAGATAGTCATTTGTTACATAAATGTAACGCAGTGTTTCTTGTGGAAAGGTTGTGTTAAAATGAGGTTACGATACTTTTTTATTCCTAAAGGAGAATCCTTGTAAAATGTTTTCAAACGACGTAATTGCTTCTTTCAATGAATTAGAAACTTCTTTATACAACTATATTTGTCAAAACATTGATAAAGTGGCTTATATGCGAATTCGTGAACTAGCAGATGAAACGCATGTATCAACAGCTACGATTTTACGTTTTTGTAAAAAACTAAATTGTGAAGGTTTTTCCGAATTTAAAGTAAAGCTTAAAATGCATTTAAAAGAGAATAAGAAAACTATAATAAAAAGTTCTCAACAATCTGTAGTGGAATTTTTTGAGAGGACGTTACAAGGTGATATAGAAGAACTAATTAGGAAGGCTGCAAGTTTCGTTACCAACGCAGATAATGTTATTTTTATTGGGATCGGAAGTTCAGGTATTCTTGCTGAATATGGAGCGAGATATTTCTCAAGCTTAGGTAAATTTTCGCTATATATTAAAGATCCTCACTTTCCGATTCACTCCAAACTCATGTTTAATAGCGTAACCATTGCTTTATCTGTCTCAGGAGAAAATAATTTTACAGTTACTCATCTTAATCAACTGAAACAAGAAGGAAGTAAAATTATTAGTATTACCAACAATAAACTTTCAACCATTGCAAAAATCTCTGATCTAAACATTCCCTATTATGTAACAGAGGAATTTTTTGAAGAATCTAATATTACTACACAAGTACCAGTTGTTTATATTCTAGAATCCCTGGCTCGTGAAATTCATAAACTTAATCAATAGGCTGATTTT
>JAUZPI010000328.1 GCA_030706015.1 Bacillota bacterium | reverse complement strand
TAAAGCCCCTTATTTTTACTTGATGGTCTATTCTTCCTATATATTCTATGTTTCCATCTGGTAACCATCTTGCCAGGTCTCCTGTCTTGTACATTCTTTCTCCTGGCTCATATGGATTTTGTATAAACTTCTCGTCTGTTAATTCTGGTCTATTTAGGTATCCTCGTGCAAGTCCTTCTCCTGATATATACATTTCGCCTACTATATTTCTTGACACAAGTTTTAAATATTTATCTAAAATGTATATACGCATATTATCTGAAGGTTTCCCGATTGGTACACTTTGTCCACAATCTTTATTGTATCTAAATTTATATATCATACAGCCTACAGTTGCTTCTGTTGGTCCATATTCATTATATATTTCTACCAATCCTTTAAAGTTTGTGTGGATACTTTGTGCTAATGATACACTTAAGTTTTCTCCTCCTACAATTAATTTTTTTACTTCATCACCTTCATAGTTAATTTGACTCAATAATTGCATATGTGAAGGAGTCAGCTTTATCAATGATGTTTTATTTTCCTCAATGACGTTTTGAATTAAAAAATTACTTTTTTCTCCTTTGTATATTACAATAGAATCACCTAATATTAATGATAAATAAGTAGATGTGACGGTTAGATCAAAGGATATATTGGTATACATGGGCATATTTATTTTACTATCACTTTTGTAACACTTAGCTGCCCATGTTATATAGTTAGTTAGTCCTCTGTGTTCAATCATAACACCCTTAGGTTTTCCTGTTGATCCTGATGTATAGATTACATATGCTAAATCACTCGATATATTTATCTTTTTTAGATTACTACTGTCTCCTACATACAAATCTTCTCTGTCTATTTCTATTACTTCCCTACTAAACTCACTCTTACCTACTAACTGTGTTTGTGTTAACAAAATATCTGCTTTGCTGTCTTCCAGCATATATTCTATTCTTTCCTTCGGATATTCTGGATCTATCGGCAGATATGCTCCGCCTGCCTTTAATATTCCCATTATTC
>JAUZPI010000327.1 GCA_030706015.1 Bacillota bacterium | reverse complement strand
TTTGTTTTTGTTAAATAAAATTAATAATATGAGATGTTTACATAATTTCACCTGTGTATAGAAATAATATATCTGTAATTTAAAATGGAGGTGTTCTTATGCGAAGACTATCAGAAAGTGAAGTATTATCCCTAAGAGAAATACTTCAGTCAGAAACAGTAGCATTACAAAGCGCAAAGGCCATGCAGGTAGTAGCTACAGACCAAGACTTAAAAAGTCAAATCTCATCTAGCATTGTTGCGGCTGAAGGTAGAATAAAGGGAATTCAACAATTTATAAGTGAAAATGAAATTTTACCATCAGGAGGTGTTCATTAATATGTCAATAGTGAGCAGTATAGTTGGAGATAAAACAACGCTGGATGATCAAACTATAGCAAACGAGATGTTACTAGGAGCAAAATCTAGTGCTACTATGTATCTTAATGCTGCACTAGAATGCGCTACTCCTGAATTAAAGGCTATGTATTCTAGCAATTTAAATCAAGTAATTAGCGGACACTCTGCCGCAACTGAATTGGCTGTAACCAGAAAGTGGTATAGACCATACGAAAAGCCTGAACAACAATTAGCTGACGCCTACAAACAATCAGTTACAGTAGTTGAATTAAACGGTAACAGATAATTTTAGTAGTTTCCTTTCATTTATTTATATAAAAAAACTGTGCATCATCTCTATTCTGAAACAATGCACAGTTTTTTATTTTATTTCTTTATTCCGCCTTTTAAGCCGCCTTGTAATGATAACAGGTTGGTGTCATATGTGAACATAAGTTGTTCCTTTTCTCTACCCTTTTTAAGAGCAAGTTTCACCATTTCATCCATTAATCCTTCAAAGTTTAAGCCTGTTGCTTCCCATAGATAGAACGCAAGTGATCCTGGAATTGTGTTTAATTCATTTACATAAACAGTATCTGTATCTCTATCTATCATAAAGTCTATTCTTACTACACCGGAGCATCCAAGTGTTCTAAAGGTATCTACTGCAAGAGTTTGTATTTCCTTTGATACTT
>JAUZPI010000326.1 GCA_030706015.1 Bacillota bacterium | reverse complement strand
TAGTACTGTTACTATTGATATTTTCTATAAATGATATATTTTTTGTTGTTTTATCAATATAAAGAACAAATCTATTTGTAGCCGTACCATTATTTAAATCAAATATCCCTGCATGACTAGATAATGTATCTAGACTTGAATAAATAGGACTCAACCCTTTAACTAGCATAGCCCAATACTTCGGAACATTAACATTAATAGGATTTATAACGTCTGGTGTTCTATTAAGCTGTATACCTATGTTTATGTAGTCTAAAGATACGGATGAAGCTATAGTTCCATCTGAGGCATATTGAGAGGCTACTAAGATATTAATTTTATTATTAGATTGAACAAGGTCATTCGGTGAACTTGCTTTATTTATGCTTAATTTAGTTATAGAACTACTAGACGAAGTTTGCCATGATGAACCTTGTGTACCATTACCACTATTAAGCCAAGTATTTAAACTAAAACTAAACGTATTTACATTTACTCCATAAGTCTGAACACCACCATTTGAACCATACCCACTAGCCCAACAATCAACTTGAATTGATTTTAAAGCTGACTTTAAAGCCGAGTTACTTCCACCGAACAGGGCATTACATAGAGGTGTTAGGTCTAGTTCAATAACAGCTTGTATTGTATTACCACTTGTTGTGGTGTTTATAGTGTAACTTGTACCATCTTGAGTCTTTATTTTATCTAAATTAGCTTGTGTTACTTCCTCTGTCCATGCACCTCCTGGAATTAGGAGTGTGCTACTATTTGCATAGTAAATCTTCATAGGACATTCAACAGAACTACTTGCAACCTTTAATCCAAAGTCATAGCTTGTATATTCTGTATCCCCTCCAACAAAACCGTAATTACCTTGCTTAACTAAGGTATTAATAGGTACTACTGTAGGACTTGTAATGCTGTATTCTTCTAGGGGATTTATGGTTAAACTGTTTCTTGATGTTTTCATATTTTGCATTAGAAATCTTTTAAATCTAGATTTGCTTTTTAGTATTATAGGTAATAATTTATTAT
>JAUZPI010000325.1 GCA_030706015.1 Bacillota bacterium | reverse complement strand
CTTTAAACAACTGGACTTTTACCGATTTTTAACACTAACACTGTTGGAGTCGATTGATGAAGAAACAGCTGACATTATACCTAGTGGTTTTAACAACTCTATCCGCTGGCATTTAGGTCATATTTATGTTTCCCATGAAAATCTTGCTCTCCGCTTTGCTGGTGTAGAAACACAAATTCCAAATACATATCAAGAACTGTTTGAAGGTGGTACTAAGCCAAGCGAGTGGAAACAATCGCCACCTTCATTAACCGAACTAAAGCATTATTTATCAACACAGCCTGAACGAATAAGAACAAGTTTGCTAGGTAAATTAGACCAACCCATTGTTATTCCATTTTCAATTCCTGGCATTGTTGAATTTAATACAATAGGTGAAACATTAAATTTTGCATTATATCACGAAGGGCAACATACAGGATTTATAAAAGCATTGGTAAAAGCAGTGAAAAATTAATAAAGAGCAATGATTCTACTTTATTATTTATTGTCACCATTTCTTTGAGAAGGTTGAAGCAAAACTTTGTTTCAATGGTAAAACAATAAAACAATTAGCACACAAAAAAGGCTTGGATTAAGTGTAAATCCAAGCCTTTTTATTTATACGTTAATAAATTTTTAATGTAATTCTAATATAATGTTAACTGTATATAGGGTATATGTATGTTAAGTTATAAAAGTTACGAAATTTGAGAGGAGAAATGTTATTATGAAAAAGAATTTGTTTTTCTTATTTACAGCAACAATTTTGATGGTAATAATGTTAAGTGCTTGTGGAAGCACAACGAAGCCTAGTGATAATTCTTCAAATGCCACAACATCAACTAGCAAAAAGGCAGTTCCTGCAACACAAACAACCACAACCGCAGATAAGTCAAAGACAGCATCAACTACTAATGAACCAAAAGGAAATGTAGTTGCTATTAAAGTTATGGCAAAGGATTTCGAATATGATAAAAAAGTAATCCACGTAAAAAAAGGTGATAAGGTAATAATTACTCTTCAAAGTGATGATGGCGGACATGGT
>JAUZPI010000324.1 GCA_030706015.1 Bacillota bacterium | reverse complement strand
AGTGCATCTGGTGAAATATCTATAACTTCTATTTCGTCAGCAATATCTAGTATTTTATCTGGAATAGTTTCTCTTACCTTTATTCCTGTCATTCTTCTAACATGATTATTTAAACTTTCTAAATGCTGAATATTTACGGCTGTCATTACGTCAATTCCATAGCTTAATATTTCTAAAACATCTTCAAACCGTTTTTGATGTTTAGAAGTTGGAACATTTGTATGAGCCAGCTCATCAATTATTACCACCTGCGGTTTTCTACTTATTATGCCCTCTAAATCTAATTCCTTCAATGTAACATGTTTATATTGTATTTCTTTAAGGGGTAAATTTTCCAGTTTATCTATTTGCTCTATAGTCCCTTTTCTTTCATAGGTTTCTACAAGACCAATAATTATATCTATACCATTAGCCTTCATTTCATTGCCATCTCTAAGCATTTGATATGTCTTTCCTACGCCAGGTGCACCACCTATATAAATTTTCAATTTTCCCTTTTTATGCTTTTTATATTCATTAATAAACTCATCGTTTATATTATCCATGTTATCACATCCTTAGTATATTCTAAGAATCAAATAGTTTAGATATGGTATAAAATCTTTTAGCTTCTTTCAAATTATTTATATTTTCATTAACTTCCCCAATTAAAAAATATATTTCCTTATTATATGGATTTTTAGCTAATGCCATTTTTAATCTATCATGTGCCTCTTTAAAGTATTTTTGCTTTATGAAAGTTCTTGCCTCCTCTATGTATAAGCCTTCATCTTCAATTTCTCTTGATACATTATCCTCACTTACTTCTGCACCAAAAATTTCATCCAAAACGGAATTTACTCTATCTGGGGAAAATGGTTTTTGTAAATATGCAACAGCTCCTAATTTAGTACAATCAATTGCGTTTTTCACAGTTGCATAAGCGGTCATAATTACAACTGGACAATTGATACCTGCATCTCTAATAAACTTTAATACCTCTGTTCCATTCATTTTTGGCATTCTTATATCTAAAAAGATTAAATCAATATCTTCTCTCACATTT
>JAUZPI010000323.1 GCA_030706015.1 Bacillota bacterium | reverse complement strand
TTTTTATTGAATAATATGTTTCAAAAATTTCATTTGAAAGTATAGGTGTACTCCATCCATCTAAAAGTATATGGTGAAAACTTTGTATAATGATATATTCTTCTTCCCTTATCTTTAATACAGAAAATCTTATAGGTACTTTTTTCGATAAATCAAAGCCGCTTTCTATATCTTTTTCTTTAAACGCTTTAGTAAATTGTTCCTTTTCATCTTCTGTTAGATGCGAAATATCCTCAAAGTGTATTTTTATATTATTTTCTTTTAAAACAATCTGTACTGGAATATTACTATTTACGAATATTGTTCTTAAAACATCGTATCTTTCAAAAATCTTATTGATACTCTCTTCATATATTTTAACATCAAATCTTCCACTTATTCTTAAAGATTGCTGTTCAAAGTATGTTCGTTTGTGCTTATCTTGATTTAACAGTGCATATAACAACATTCCTTCTTGCATTGGTGATAATGAGTATATCTTTTGTATCTTAACTTTGTTGTTAATATCTAAAGTTGATTTTATATATTCAAGTCCTTCGATTGATAGTTCTCCGTATCCATAATCACTTGGTGTCATTTCTGATTCTTCTTTTTTAATACAATGATCTATGACTTTTAAAAGCATTTTTTCATAGTCGTTTGCCAGTTTTTCTATTGTGTCTGAATTATACTGTTCTTTATTGTATGCAAAATTCATCTGTAGTTCATCATTAATAATCATTCCGTTAATATTTATTTCATACAATTGTTCTGATTCTTCACTTATCGACGCCCCACATGATATTTCTGATATACCAAATAAATCCTGATTTACATCTTTATCAAATTGCCCCAAATAATTAAAGCTTATTTGAGGATTTAACTTAAATTCCAGCTCATTCTTATACTCCTTAGGTGTTATATATTTTAATATTCCATATCCGATTCCCTTATTTGGAATCTTTCTTATATCCTCTTTTACTGACTTTATATAATATCCTATATCATCAGCTTTTGTAACATCTATTACTAATGGATACTGGGATGTAAACCATCCTATTGTTCTTGTTATATTTACGTC
>JAUZPI010000322.1 GCA_030706015.1 Bacillota bacterium | reverse complement strand
CTTGCTAACAAGTCTCTTTCTTATAGAAATATTCTTGCTCTTAACCTCTTTTATTTCTCTGTTTAAGGAATCCTCTACTCCTGATATAATTCCGCCTCCAGCAGTATTGTAATCATCAACTATTACGAATCTTCCCATAACTTGATTGTTTCTAAACTCGTCAAAAGCTATTGGATATTTTGTTTTTATTGTTACTTCAGATACGTCATTTTTCTTAATGGAATTTAAGTCTCCGCTGCTTTGTAGTGTAGCAGCATCTATAACCTTATTGATTGCATACACTTCAAATTCAACTTCTTGAGTAGCAAGCTTTAATTTATATTTCTTACCTTTAACAAGGTCATTCTTTCCAAGCCAGAATACATTTGCATTAAATATATTAGCTACATTTAGAGATTCACCCTTATGGCAGATAATCTCTCCTCTTTTATTGAAGAATTCATCCTCCACTGTTATACCTACAGACATTCCAGCTGAAACTTTATCTGTCTTGTCTTTTTCCTGCCAGTATTCAATAGTCTTAACTCTAGTTGTTTTTCCACCTGGGTAGATAACAATCTCGTCTCCTTGCTTTAAAGTACCTGCTTCTATTCTTCCAGCAACTATTCTTCTATGGTCGAATTTATATACATCTTGAATTGGGAATCTTAATGCTCTTTCTTCTATTCCCTTTTCCTTTTCTATCTTATCCATAGTGTCTAGTATTGTATCACCTTTGAACCAAGGCATTTCCTTTGATTTTGATACAATATTTTCACCAAGGAAAGCTGATATTGGAATATATTTTTCTGGATATATATTTAGATTATTTAAGAATTCATTGAATTGGTCTTGAATTTCATTAAATCTTGCCTCTGAATAATCTACTAAATCCATTTTATTTACTAATACATATACCTTCTTAACACCAAGCAGTGAAAGAATGTATCCATGTCTCTTAGATTGCTCTTGTATACCTTCTTTAGCATCAACTAATAAGAAAGCTGCCTCTGCACTTGCTGCTCCTGATATCATGTTCTTTAAGAACTCTTTATGTCCTGGAGCATCTATTATAACGTAGTCTCT
>JAUZPI010000321.1 GCA_030706015.1 Bacillota bacterium | reverse complement strand
CTTATTTTGGATTATTATATTCCTTTATAATCACAGGTAAAATTATGAGCTCGATGGATAAAGAATTTAGTGTTGATGAGATAATAGAATATGCTTCACAGCTGTTTATGAGTAATTTAAAGTTAAAAAACTAATTATTTAAGGGATTTTTTCATTAACTAACAGATTAGATGCATGCAGTTTTTATGAATCTGTTTGTTTCAATGGGGTAGGTTCTAGGATATAATTAATGAAAAATTATTTACGTAATGGGGGAGTAAAACTTGGAAAACATTGAACTGTTCAAGATACAACAAATTGGAGATAAAATAACTAGAATAATTGGGGTGTCAGGTGAAATCTTTTATTTAGTGGTTGGAGAAAAAAAGGCGGCTCTTTTAGATAGTGGAGTGGGTGTGGGGGACGTTAAATCATTAGTAAAAAGTATTACGGACAAACCTATCATTGTAATTTTAACTCATGGGCATGTAGATCACATCTCAGGAGCTGGAGCCTTTGAAGAGATATATTTGAATAGCATGGATGAGGAATTATATAAAAATCACTTAACAGAGAAAATGAGACAAGCTCATATCGCTATGTGCATTGGAGAAAGGGCAAAACTTATTAATCCCAATGATTATGCAGAACTTAAACCACAAAAATGTAATCCGCTGAATGTAGGGGATATATTTGACTTAGGTGGAATTACCCTTGAGATATGTGAAGGAGCTGGCCATACTTCAGGGCAAATAACGGTATTAATTAAAGAAGAAAGAACAATTCTTTTAGGGGATGCTTGTAATAATGGTACCTATCTATTTTTCACGGAGTCAACCAGCGTAGAAGAATACCGAGATGTACTGGAAAGATTAAATAAATATATGGAAGATAAAATTGATTCAGCATTAATATCCCATGGAACTGGAGATGCTCCTGTCAATATAATCACTGAAATAATAAAAGTGTGCGATGACATATTAAATGGAAATACAGATGATATTCCTCTTGAATTCCAAGGAGAGAGTGGATATTTAGCTAAAGCAGTTGATGAACATGGTAATAGACTAGATGGCGGTATTGGTAATAT
>JAUZPI010000320.1 GCA_030706015.1 Bacillota bacterium | reverse complement strand
CTTATAAAAAATACAAAATTTAAATATGATTTAGTAATTCTTCCTGACAGATTAAAGAAGAGTGCGGCAGGAGAATAAAATAAAGTCCCAGCAGTAGCTATGCACTGTTGGGACTTGCTTTAATACTAGGTAAAATTCGAAATATCTCAAGAAGTATAATATTCAAGGTCAGCCAAACTCCGCCGAATATATATCCTGAGCTTAGGTCACTAGGATACTGCATTTGAAAAAACAAAGCGCTTATACCAGTAAGGAGACATATCACAATTGCCAAGGTTACTAGTACAGGTCTAAGCCAAAGATTTTTTACGTGTCTCAGCACCAGGTATGTAGAAAAACCATAGGCTGTTACTGACATCATAGAATGTTCGCTGGGAAAGGTAAATTTAATTATATCTGCTAGGGCAATGCCTTCAGGTCCTAAGCGGTGAAAAGCAAATCTTAAGGCAATGGATAACACTTCTCCTCCAAATACTACAGCTATTAAAAATCTTAGCTCTAATATTCTATTCCTTCCTTTTAATCTTATCCATAGAGCAGTTAGTAAATATAAAATCACTAGGACTTTTTCTGAGGATAATTGAAGCAGTATATACATAACATTTGTCCACTCTACTGGGATAATTGCTCCTACTAAAAATGCTGTGGTTATATCAAATTCAGTAAATTCATTGGCAAGGAAATCCTGAACGGCACCAACTAAAAGTATGGACAGTATCAAGAAGGCAGCTCCAGCACCAGCCACAACAATTTTCACCCTGCCAAGGGAATGAAAGCTTCTTAGTCCCAGCGAAAGATATTTTACAACAAAATCAATAATAGTTTCCTTATGATTTTTATAAGCGTAAACTATAAGCATGGCAGTAGCTATGATAACGCCGCCTATTATTAAGTATTTTGATACTGCCTTGTGAAAGGTATCCCAGTGAGTACCTAGAACCTTACCTAAGGATATGAAAATAGCAGTCCATATAATTGCTCCTAGATATGCGTTAAGAGCAAATCGTTTAAAGGATATTCTGGTTATACCTGAAAAATAGCCTGTTACGTGTCTCACACCAGGAATGAAAT
>JAUZPI010000032.1 GCA_030706015.1 Bacillota bacterium | reverse complement strand
TGATTTACATATATTCTCCAAAGGTCCCCATGGTTTAGGATTAGGTGAGGATGAACCTACGGTAGCAATCTGGCCAAAACTTTGTGAAAATTGGCTTCAAGGATTATAATATTCCGTTTATTAATTCCATTCTTGTAATCTCAGCATGGGAAAATGAACGCTTGATTGGGCCTGTGAGGTGTTGAGCGATAAAATGTTCAAATCTATAATTTAACCTGTTGTGCTAGTTAAATAAGCTAACATAATTTACAAATAGAAAAGCCCCAACATAATATGTTAACCTTTCATTAAAAACGACCAAATAATCAATGGAGGTAACATATATGTTAGAGCTTTCTAAACACAACATTACCACAAATATAGAAAATTTAAAAGACTTTATAACTGTAAGTTTTGTAATTATTGATGATATTTATCAAGAAATAACATCTGGCTATATAAAGAACAGGCGGAATATTGAAACTTCAATAATGCATGATAGTGAAGTAATTACCATAGCAATAGTTGGAGAACTTTTGACAATTGACTCAGAAAAAGCTTGGCTTTGGTACTGTAAGAAGAACTTAAATGAGTTATTTCCCAAGTTTTGTAGCCGTACTCGATTCAATAGAACTCGTAGAGCGTTATTCAAAGTTATTGAGATTATTAGAAAAAAACTCAGTGAAATAATAGGAGCTTACTATGATAATCACCGCATTATAGATAGCATGCCAATCTATGCATGTAAGTTTGGCAGAGCACGTTTCCATAGGACTTTTAAAGGCGTAGCCGCCTACGGCAGATGTGCATCGAAAAAAGAAACCTACTACGGATTTAAGCTTCATTCTCTGGTTACTCTTGATGGATATCTTACCGACTATATACTAACCCCTGCCAATATAGATGATAGAGCTGCACTATGGGACTTGCTTGAAAACAAGTATTGGCTCACAATAATAGCTGACAAAGGGTATATAGGAGAACAATATGCTAACGCATTGTTTACTGAGCAAAACATAACTCTATTAACAATGAAAAGAACTAAGGCAAAATTTCAGTTTCCAAAAGAATTCAGACAGTTAATATTTAAAAAAAGAAGATTAATTGAGACCGTGAACTCTCAACTTTCTGAACAGTTAAATATTTCAAAGATATTAGCTAAATCTATGCTAGGAGTTATAGCTAGATTGGAAACCAAAATTTTAGCTCATAATCTATGTTATTTCATAAACAAAGCTGGAAGAATCTTAATTTATTATTCATCAACAAGATTTGAATTACTCTTGTTTTTTATTAGCCATTTCAGTTCCATAAACGGTCGTTTATGGGACTTTTTAAATTTGCAAAAGAAGTGGATAAATCCTATAAGATTTCTGTTTCATAAATTGTTCCATATTCATTGTTTCATTATAGAAACATTTTTACGTTTATGGTACAATTAACCTAGGGAGGTGGTATTATATGTGTATTGGATATGCAAGGGTGAGCACTGAGGAACAGAATTTAGATAGGCAAATAGATGCTCTTATTGATGCTGGAGTTGACAAGAGAAATATATATAAGGAAAAGATGACAGGCACAAAGACAGATAGACCTGAGTTACATAGAATGTTAGATGAGCTGCAACATGGAGATACAATTATAATCTCAGAACTTACAAGATTAAGTAGGTCTACGAAAGATTTATTTAAATTAGTTGAAATCATTGAGAGTAAAGGAGCAAATATAAAATCATTGAAAGAGAACTGGATTAATACGACAACACCTCAAGGTAAACTTCTTTTCACAATATTTGCAGGCATATCACAATTTGAAAGAGATTTAATAAGTCAAAGAACTAAAGAAGGATTATCAAGTGCTAGGGCCCGAGGTCGCAAAGGGGGCAGACCATTTAAAGATATGAAAGATGTGGAATTAGCATTAAAAATGTATGATAGTAGGGAGTATTCAACTGCTGAAATAACAAAAGCTACAGGAGTTAGCCGGACAAGTCTATACAGATATATTAAAATTAGAAAGTAAGTTGTTAGCAATGTAATAATTTATAACAAAGGAATGCTATAATGGCTGTCGCTGAAATATTACTTACCGAAGAACAACGTCTTGAATTAATGGAAATTCCCCATAACATAAGTGAATACGAAATTGTGAAGTATTATACCTTTTCACCTTATGATATAGGTATTATTAATAAGCATAGAAGAGATTATAACCGGTTAGGGTTTGCTGTTCAATTGGCTTTGCTGCGTTATCCTGATTGGCCTTTAATAAGTATAAATAATATTCCTGAAAGTGTTTTAAATTACATTGCTGAACAGCTGCAAGTCAATCCTAAGGAACTTGAATTATATGCGGAAAGAGAAAACATAAGATTAGAGCATATGCAGGAAATTAGAGACACCCAGGACATTCTTCACCTAAAGCCTTTGCAGAAGTGATAGAAAGATTAGAATTGATAAGAAGTTTAGGACTAGGATTAAATATAGAAGGTGTACACCCCAATAGAATACGTCAGCTCTCTAGGCTAGGATCTAAGTATGAACCTTTTTTATTAAGAAGGTTTGAAGAACAAAAGAGATATGCAATATTAGCTTTATATCTTTATGAATTAAGCCAAAATTTAATAGATAAGGCAATTAAAATACATGACAGACAGATTAATATTCTGTTATCTAAGAGGCGTAAGGAGCAGGAGGAATTACAGAAACAAAATGACAAATCATTGAACGAGAAAATTGTTCACTACGTAGATATTGGAGCCGCTTTAATTAGGGCAAGAAGCGAAAATCTAGACCCATTTAAAGTTTTGGAAACTGTAATGCCTTGGAATAAACTCGTGAAATCAGTTGAGGAAGCTAAAAAGCTAGCCAGGCCTGTGAGTTATGATTATATTGATTTGCTGGAAAGTAAATATAATCAGCTAAGAAGATATACACCTATTTTAGTTAAATATTTAAAGTTTAATTCAACAAATACTGCTTCAAGACCATTGATAGAGGCAATAAATATATTAAATGATATAAATGAGAATGGTAAGAGAAAGGTTCCAGATGACGCACCAACAGAATTTATCTCTAATCGTTGGAATAAGTGTTTATATGAGAAAGATGGTTCAATAAATCGGCATTATTATGAAATTGCAACACTCACAGAACTTAAAAATAGAATACGTTCCGGTGATGTATCTGTTGAAGGCAGCAAAAACTTTAAGGACTTTGACGAATACTTGGTACCCCGTGAGGACTGGGATATTTCTAAACGCACAGGTACAAGACTTGCCGTAAATCTTGAAGCTAAAGAATATCTAAGCGAAAGAATAGATTCTTTAAACAGTATGCTAAAATGGTTCGCTAAAAACCTTGATAAGCTTGAAGGTGTAACTATTGATAATTCAAAAATACATATAGATAGACTTGAGAAAGATACTCCTCCAGAAGCAATCCAACTAAGCCAAAGGCTGTATAAAATGATGCCTAGAATTAAGCTACCGGATTTACTTTTAGAAGTATCAAAACGGACAGGCTTTGATAGGAATTTTGTACATGCTTCTACTGGCAATATCGCTAAATGTGAAGAAAGAACAATCTTGATGGCAACTCTCATGGCTATGGGGACTAATATAGGATTGTCAAAAATGTCTGATTCTACACCAGGAATATCTTATAGGCAAATGGCAAATTCCGCTCAATGGAGATTATACGATGATGCCATGAAAAAAGCACAGGCTACGTTAGTTAATTATCATCATAAACTCTTTCTATCTGCATTTTGGGGTTATGGCAGCACTTCATCTAGTGATGGTATGCGGGTCCAAGTTGGTGTTTCCTCCCTTCATGCCGATGCTAATCCTCATTATGGTACTGGTAAAGGAACTACAATGTATAGATTTGTAAGTGACCAATTCTCAACATTCTACACTAAAGTAATAAATACTAATGCTAGAGATGCAGTACATGTAATTGATGGCCTTCTTTATCATGAAACGGATTTAAATATCGAAGAACATTATACAGATACAGCAGGGTATACTGATCAGGTGTTTGGATTAAGTCATTTGTTGGGTTTTAAATTTGCACCTAGAATCAGAGACATATCAGAGCTGAAATTATATTGTATTGGTAAGAGTAGTGATTACCCTAAAATTGAAAGCATTTTGAATGGACGGATAAATATTAAAATAATTAAGGATAATTTTGATGATGTGTTAAGACTAGCACACTCTATAAGAGAAGGTAAAGTTACAGGCTCACTTATTATGGGTAAACTTGGTTCTTATGCTAGACAAAATGCCTTAGCCACAGCTCTACGAGAAATGGGGAGAATAGAAAAGACTATATTTATACTGGATTACATAACAAATGAATCTCTAAGAAGGCGTATTTAAAGAGGACTCAATAAAGGTGAGGCTATGAATGCCCTTGCAAGAGCAATATTCTTTGGCAAACGTGGAGAATTTAGAGAACGTGAACTACAGGATCAGCTACAGCGAGCCAGTGCATTGAACATTTTAATCAATGCTATAAGTATTTGGAATACTACATACTTACAAAAGGCTATCGAGCATTTAAAACAGAATTACAGCATTGATGAAGGCTTACTTAAACATGTAGCTCCTTTAGGTTGGGAACATATCAATCTTCTTGGAGAGTATAATTTTGATGTTAGAAATATTCCTAAATCAGCTGAATTAAGACCATTAAATATTAACAATCCATAAAATGGCTTAGCGTGGGTGGAAATTCAACTTTTCATCCATTTTTTGTCTTAGCGTGGGTTTTGTCGGAAATGTTGGCGATACCCCTAATAATAAAAAGCTATGCAGCACAATTAGCTCCATAGTTTTTTATTTTAATAAACATTTTTATATTTAATTACTTAAAAAAAGTAGAAGATTTCATTTATATGTAAAGTTATAGACAAAGTTGAAATATAATGCTAAAATGATTCCTATAATACGTATGGGTATAATATGATTGCTTTGTTGAATTTAATATGTTTTTATGATTTTATGCTTAAATTGACCAGAAACACTGGAGATTAAGATATTTACCATTAAAATAGGTAATTATTCTTAATCTTTTTTGTTTTACAACATAAAACTCAGTATTTAGCTTTAATAAACAAATACAAAAATATAGGATTATTGATTAGAAGTATAATTAAGCTTTCTAAAATATTTGAACATTAAAGGAGGAAGTAAAATGAAAGAGACCATCTATTTAGATTATGCAGCTACTACTTACACTAAGCCAGAAGTATTAGAAGAAATGATTCCATATTTTACAGAAAGGTTTGGGAACCCTTCTTCAGTATATTCATTATCTTCGCATACAAAGAGTGCCATAAATATTAGCAGGGAAAGAGTTGCTAAGGCAATTGGGGTAGAAGCAAATGAGATTTATTTTACTGCTGGTGGTTCAGAAGCAGACAATTGGGCATTAAAAGGCATAGCCAACGCGAATAAAAATAAAGGAAATCATATAATAACAACGAAGATTGAGCATCATGCTATATTACATGCATGTGAGTATCTAGGGAAAAATGGTTTTGAGATAACTTATTTGCCAGTGGATCAGTATGGATTTGTTAGCTTAGACGATCTAAAAACTGCTATTACTGAGAATACTATACTAGTGTCAATAATGTTTGCTAATAATGAGATTGGAACCATACAACCAATAAGAGAAATAGGAGCATTTTGTAAAGAGAAAGGAATAATATTTCATACTGATGCAGTGCAAGCAGTTGGAAATATTGAAATTGATGTAAATGAGTTAAACATAGATTTATTGTCTCTAGCAGCACATAAATTCTATGGACCTAAAGGGATAGGTGCTTTATATATAAGAAAGGGTATAAAAATTGATAATTTGATTCATGGCGGTGGACAAGAGAGAGCTAGAAGGGCAGGTACAGAAAATGTTCCAGGTATAGTAG
This sequence comes from Bacillota bacterium, assembly GCA_030706015.1. GTDB lineage: Bacteria > Bacillota > Clostridia > Clostridiales > Clostridiaceae > JAUZPI01. The sequence goes on along the minus strand of JAUZPI010000032.1, from coordinate 41,700 downwards.
GACTAGGTAAAGCTATTGAGCTGGCAGCTGCAAAAATTGATGAAAATTCTGCAAGACTTAAAAAATTGAGAGATAAGCTCAAAGATGGATTATTAAAGATACCGCATACACGTTTGAATGGACCTTTTGGAGATGAAAGGTTATCTGGAAATGTTAATGTCTCTTTTGAGTTTATTGAAGGAGAATCTATTCTATTGCTGCTAGAGAATTTAGGCATCTGTGCTTCCAGTGGAAGTGCGTGTGCATCAGGCTCATTAGACCCGTCACATGTTCTTTTGGCAATAGGATTGCCACATGAGATAGCCCATGGATCTGTGAGATTAAGTTTAGGTGATGGGACTACGGAAGAAGAGATAGATTATGTTTTAGAAGTATTACCTAGTATTGTAGATAAATTAAGAAAAATGTCTCCTTTATATGATTATAAAAGGCAAATAAATAGATAAATTGTCATTGACAGAGGAGATATAAAATGGTAGAATACTAAACAAATATGTTTAGTAGGAATAGCTGACTGGACACACCAGAGGCTTTAAGTTTAGAGAATATCTTGCTTAAAGTCTCTGGTTTTTTGTTTATAGCTTAATATTATGGAGAGTCATTATATAACCTTCAATCCCCTTTTGAAATGTTATTTTGACTCAATACCTGCTAAATATATAAAAATAATAGAAAGCATGGAGGTATGAATTATGAAGAAATTAAATTTAAGAAGATTTATTGCAGGAGTACTAATATCAGTAGTTGCATTCACAGGATGCTCAAGTAATCAAAGTAAAACAGCAGGAGCAGCTGAGCCTAAAACAATAGTAATAGGAACAGGGAATGCATTTAAACCATACTGCTACTTAGACGATAATGGTAAATTATCTGGTTATGAAATAGAGGTCCTTAAAGAAATAAATAAAAAATTGCCTCAATATAAATTTGAATATAGTCAACTTGAATTTAAAAATATTTTACTTAGTCTAGGTTCTAATAAGGTAGATGTTGCAGCACATCAATTTGAAAAGAATCCTGACCGTGAATCAAAATATTTATTTGGAGATGAAAGTTATACTACATTTATTTTAAGAATTGCTGTAGGAAAAAATAGAACTGATATTAATTCTCTTAAGGATTTAGAGGGTAAAAAGGTGCAAACAAGTACAGGAAGTAATGCTGCATACGTACTAGAAAAATATAATAAAGAGCACAATAATGCTATTAATATTGTTTATTCATCAGATGATGCAGCTACAACGGTTAAAAACATTGAAGATGGCAGAGTTGATGCTACTATTGAAATAAAAAGAATAGTAGATTCATGGAATAAAACCTATGGAGATAAAATAAAGACTGTGGGAGAGCCAATTGCAACCTCAAACACTTACTACATTTTCCGCAAAGGTGATACTAAATTAAAAGCTGATTTTGATAAGGCATTAAAAGAATTAAAAGCAGAGGGCAAATTATCTAAAATTTCAATAGATGTTTTAGGTGGAGATTACACAGCTAATGAATAATTAATATTAAATGCATCTTTGATGCATTTAATATTTTAAACAAATTAGTTTAAAAACAAAGAGAAGGAGATATATATGGAAAGTTATTTCAAATTCAGTTTAGTACTTCAATATCTACCCAAACTATTATCTCGACTTCACATAACTTTGTTAATTGTATTATTGGCAACAGTCATAGGACTAATTCTTGGCATAATTTTAGCATTGTTTCGTTTATATAAGATACCTGTTCTTAATGAATTTGCCATTGCTTATATATCATTTGTAAGAGGGACTCCAATACTTGTTCAAATGTTTATTGTTTATTATGGATTACCACTTCTATTAATGAATATAGGAATTGATATAAACAGGTGGGATAAATTGTATTTTGTTATAATCACATATGGCCTTAATGCAGCAGCTTTTAAAGCGGAAATAGTTAGATCAGCCATTAAGAGCGTTCCTATAGGACAAGCAGAAGCAGCTTATTCAGTTGGTATGACAAGATTACAAACATTTTTTAGGATCATAGCTCCACAGGCGGTACTTATAGTATTGCCAAACTTAGGTACAACTATTGTAGGACTTCTGCAAGATACCTCTTTAGCATTCACCCTAGGAATAGTTGATGTAATGGGTAAAGTAAATGCTATAGCAGCGGCTTCATACCGTTCATTAGAGGGATATGTAGCAGCTGCAATCATATTTCTTGCACTCGCAATTTTATTGGAAAAGGGATTTTCAGCCATAGAAAAAAGACTGTATGTCAATAATCATGTTTAGTGGTAGGTGAGAAAATGGGATTTGACATTAAATTTATGTTTACTACACTTATAGCAGCAGCTAAATATATACCTGTAACTTTAATACTTGCTTTTGTACCACTTTTATTTGGAACTATTTTTGGTACTTTATTAGCAGTAATAAGAATATTTAAGGTGAAATTTTTAGCAAGATTAGCTCAAATTTATGTAGTAGTTATTAGAGGGATACCATTAGTTCTTCTGGTTTATATTATTTATTTTCAATTAACTAAAGTTTTTGATGTCATTGCGCTGAGATTCAGCTGGTCTATACGATCAAAGGATATAAATCTAATTTATGTAGCAATTATAGCTATTTCAATATATGCTACTGCAAATATATCAGAAGTCATTCGTTCAGGGTTAATGTCTGTTGTAAGAGGGCAATTTGAAGCAGCTTATTCTGTAGGACTAACAAGAGGTCAAGCATTAAGAAGAATTGTAATACCACAAGCACTGCCAGTAATGGTTCCATCATTGTGCAGTAATTTTATAGGTCTTATCAAAGGGTCTTCCATAGCTTATTTAATTTCTATAGTTGATATTATGAATGGTGCAATGATAAGCGCCACTGCTAATTATAAATTCCTTGAGGCATATGTAGCAGCTGCTATTATATATTGGATAATATGTGTAGTTATAGAAAAGGTATCATTTATATTGGAAAGTTATCTTAATGTTCACATAAAGGGGGGAGTTCTTTGATTGAAATAAAAGGAATCAATAAGAAATTCGGTAAAAATGAAGTATTAAAAGGTGTTGATCTAAAAATTGATAAAGGCGAGGTCGTTGTAATTCTAGGGCCAAGTGGTTCAGGTAAAACCACATTATTAAGATGTATCAACTTTTTAGAAAAAGCAGATGATGGGGAATTAACTGTAGGAAAAAAGAAGGTAAATTTTAAGCATGTTAATAAAAAGGACATACTAGACATAAGAAGGCAAACAGCCATGGTATTCCAAGGGTATAATCTTTTTAATAATAAAACAGCTCTTGAAAATGTAATGGAAGGACTAGTTATTGCTAGAAAAGTACCTAAAAAAGAGGCTGAGGAGACAAGTAAGAAATTGTTGGATAAAGTAGGTTTAAGTGATAAATATAATTTTTATCCCTCCCAACTCTCGGGAGGTCAGCAGCAGCGTGTTGGGATAGCTCGTGCACTTGCCTTAAATCCTGAAGTGATTTTATTTGATGAGCCAACATCGGCTCTTGATCCTGAGCTTGTAGGTGAAGTATTGTCAGTAATGAAGAATGTAGCTAAAGAAGGCATTACTATGCTAGTTGTTACTCATGAAATGTCTTTTGCTTCGGATATAGCAAGCAGAGTAATTTTTATGGATGGTGGAGTAGTAGTTGAAGAGGGAGCACCTGAAGATATATTTTCTAATCCTAAGGAAGAGAGAACAAGGCAATTCTTGAAAAGAATACTTCCAGAATGGAGTTATAATATTTAAATAAGTCTAGCTATATTCTAACTTATAATTCCTAAATTGTTGACAGTTGTAGAATACTGTGATATTATTATATCATTCCTATATGTTTACTAAGTTATCGCTGACTGGAAAACCAGAGGCTTTAAAGGAAATTATATTTAATAAACAATCATTATTGATGTAGTTTGTTAAAGTATAAATTCTTTTAAAGCCTTTTTTATTATTTAATTTTAATAACATGTAATAAAATGTAAAAGCATATGAACCTTATATTTAAATTTACAATAGTTTTAGAGGTGATAATAAGATGGCTGAACTGGTTGATACAAATCGTGAAAATAGACCATATGCAATTACTGATGGTGGCGGACATAGTAGTAAGCTTTCAGAAAATTTTAAGAAAAGATGTTTAAAGAATGCTGAAAGAAGTTTTGCTCAGACAACACAATGTCAGGAAATAAATAGCATATCCGCCTTACTCTCTATGGAAGACGCAGCATTTGTAGTGCATGCTCCAAATGGATGTGTGGGATGTGTATCATTTATGAATGACTATTTTAAAGTTGGGCAATACCACAGAGGAATTAAGAATATAAGAAATGCTAGGTATATTGTAACAAGTATAGATGAAAAAGATGTAGTTTTTGGTGGAGAAAAAAAACTAAGAAAAGCAGTTCTTGATCTAAATTCTAGATATAACCCTAATATAATTTTTGTTTTTACTTCTTGTGCATCTGGAATTATAGGTGATGATGTAGACGCAGTTATTAACAACCTGCAAGAGGAAATAGAAGCTATCGTAGTTCCAATACACTGCGAGGGTTTTAAATCAAAAGTCCCAGCAACAGGTTTTGATACAGCTTTTAATGCAATTGTAAAATATGTGCTGAAAAAGGATGAAAAGCCTGAAAAAGAAGCGGGCTTAATCAATGTTTTTGCTACTACTTCTATAGGTTATAAAGATCAGCTTGAAATAGAAAGGCTGCTAGAGGTATTAGGATTGCACGTTAATTATATACCATTTTACTCTAGTGTAGAAAAGCTAAGAAAAATTCTAAAAGCAGAATATTCAGTAGCTATATGTCAGGTGTTTGCTGATGAATTTATGGAGTATTTAAAGAATGAATATGCTATTCCATATTCAAAAACAGGAATGCCAATAGGCATAAGAGGTACTGACGAATGGTTCTTATCAGTAGCAAGGTTAGTGGGAAAGGAAGAGGTTGCTCTTAAATATATAGATGAGCAGCATAAAAAGGTTCTTCCTGAAATTAATAAAATAAGAAAACTTACAGAAGGTAAAAAAGTGTTTATATGCGCAGGAACCGGCAGAGGTATTGCAGCAGCAACCTTAATAGAAGATTTTGGGATGAAGCTTGTTGGTATACAAACTCCTACCTATGAAGAAGCACTTATAGAAGACTTTGATGGATTACAAGAAATTCATGGAGGAGATTTCATTATCGATGTAGCTAATATGCAGCCTTTTGAACAAGTTAATCTAGTAAATAAGTTAAAACCTGATTTCTTTCTTGGAATGTCTAATTGGGTATCAAAGCTCGGGATAGCTTCAACTCATATATTAGAAGCCAAAAGGCCTACCTTCGGTTATAACGGTCTTGTCTATTTAGGTAGAAAAATTGAAAATTCAATTGAAAACCCAAGTTTTAATATTAAACTTTCAAAGCATAAAAAACTACCATATAAAGAAGCTTGGTATTCTGAAAATGCTTTTAGGTATTTAAAAGAAAGGGTGTAGTAGATGAAAAAACATGTAGAAAATCCAAGAACACTATGTGCACTTAATGGAGCACTAGCTGTTTTTTCAACATTAGGTACAGCTATACCTATTCTTCATGCAGGTCCAGGTTGTGGTTTGCAAGCTTCAATAGGAATAAAGGCTGGCTATGTGGGCGGCGGAGCAGGATGCCCAAGTTCAAACATGTTTGAAAAAGAAGTTGTTTTTGGTGGCATTAAAAGACTTAAAGAAACCATAGAAGGTGCTTTAGAAGTAATGGAGGGAGATCTGTATGCTGTTTTAACAGGTTGTACTTCGGGTATTATTGGTGATGATGTTGTAAGTGTAGTTGAAGAATTTAGAAAAGAAGATATTCCAATAGTTTATGTTGATTCATCCGGTTTTAGAGGAGATTCTTATTTTGGATATGAAGCTGCCTTAACAGCTTTGACAAAACAATTTACCAAAAAGCAAGAAAAAGATGATAGAGCTGTTAATATCTTTGGAATAGTACCTTCTCAAGACATTACCTGGAGAGGTAACCTAGAAGAGATTACCAGAATATTAAAGAAGCTTGGATTAAAAGTAAATACCTTCTTTACAGAGAATCAAGGTTTACAAAATATTAAAAATTCTTCTTCAGCAGCACTAAACATAATATTTTCACCTTGGCTTTTGCAAGAGTTATCTCAAATTTATAAAGACAAATTTGAAATAGAAACTTTTAGATACAATGGACTTCCAATTGGCCCCACAGCCACATCGGATTTTATCAGAAAATTGGCACAATACATTCCTATAGAGGAATCATTAGTGGATGAGGTAATAAGGGAAGAGGAAGATTATGTTTATAGTTATTATGAATATATAAACTCAATGCTTAAGACATACCGTTTTATAGCAATAGGTGATGTAAATGTAGTTCTAGGTTTAAATAGATTTTTAGTTAATGATTATGGGCAAATTCCATTAGTATCAGTTATCACAGATAATGTTCCAGAAAAATATAGAGAAGAAATTGAAAGTGAACTAAATAGTTTAGAGTATGCTAGAAAACCTAAAATTATCTTTGAGGATGATAAGTGGAAGATAAGTGAAATAATAAGAAATCTACGCGATGAAACAACTCTTATTTTAGGAAGCAGCTTTGAAAAAGAGGTAAGTAACGAGCTTGATATAGTTTCTATTGTGGTTTCTAATCCATCAACAGAGGCTCTTATTCTTAATAAGGGTTATGCAGGCTATAGAGGATGTTTAACATTCCTTGAAGATTTGTATGATAACAACTAAGCAAAAATTATTAATTAATAAATACATTAAAATAATTAAATGAAAGAGGGATAAGAATGAGTCAAGTAATTGAAAAAGCAATCAAATATGTAGAGCAGTCAAAGGTTGGATTATTGCTAACAGTAGATGAGAATAAAGTGCCTTTTATTAGATCAATAGGGGCATTTTCTACTGAGGGAGCAAATATATATTTTCTAACTGCGAAGGCAACAGAAAAAGTTAAGCATATAAAGTCAAATCCAATAGTAACATTTCATTTCCAAAATGAAGGACAACAGATACAAACCTTTAGAAGTGTTGCAATAACTGGAGAAGCTTCTGAAGTTACTGAAAGTGAAGAGTTTGGAAAAGCAGTAGAAGCAATAAGTGTTCGTTATCCTTTAATTAAAGAAAGAGTAGCCAGTGGTGAAATTGATAACTCATCAATCTATTTTGTTAAAGCAAAATTTATAAAATCAGCTGATTATACTGAAACACCTCGTGAGGTAAAAGTTAATTTATAATTACAGATTAGTAGATGATTGGCTTAAATTTGGCAGCACATTATTCAAGATACAAATAAAACTATTTAATTTAAGGAGGATAATTATATGAGACAAGTAGCTATATATGGTAAAGGTGGAATAGGTAAATCAACAACTACACAAAATTTAACAGCAGGTCTTGCTACAATGGGTAAACAAGTAATGGTGGTTGGATGTGATCCAAAGGCAGATTCAACTAGATTATTATTAGGTGGTTTAGCTCAAAAAAGTGTTTTGGATACTTTAAGAGAAGAAGGAGACGATGTGGATCTAAATGCAATCTTAAAGCCAGGCTTCGGGAATATTAGGTGCGTTGAATCAGGAGGCCCAGAACCAGGTGTTGGTTGTGCAGGTAGAGGAATTATTACATCCATCAACATGCTTGAACAATTAGGTGCTTACACTGATGATTTAGATTATGTTTTCTATGATGTTTTAGGGGATGTTGTGTGCGGTGGTTTCGCAATGCCAATTAGAGAAGGTAAAGCTCAAGAAATATATATAGTTGCTTCAGGTGAAATGATGGCATTATATGCTGCTAACAATATATCAAAAGGTATAAAAAAATATGCAAACAGTGGCGGAGTTAGACTAGGCGGTATTATTTGCAATAGTAGAAAAGTTGATAGAGAATTAGATCTTTTAGAAGCATTTGCAAAGGAATTAGGCAGTCAATTAATTCATTTTGTACCTCGTAATAATGTTGTTCAAAGAGCAGAAATTAATAAAAAGACTGTTATAGAATTTGAGCCAGAATCAGCTCAAGCTGGTGAATATAGAGCTTTAGCAAAAGCAATAGATGAAAATGAATTATTTGTAATTCCAAAGCCAATGACTCAAGATAGATTGGAAGAAATATTAATGGAATATGGGCTAATGGATATATAGGAGGAAAATTTATGGCAGTTAATTTAAAACAGTCTGCTGTAGTAACCAGAGAGAGCCGTCTAGGCTCTGTCACTGGTTACAGTGGAGACCTTCATGATGTTATAAAGCAATCAAAATGTGGAACTCTGAAAAATAAAGAAAGGTGCTTTAGCCAATCAAGTACATGTAATGCTGGCTGCGCTTTAGGTCAGTTATCTGGTATTAGAGATATCGCTATAATAAACCATGCGCCTTCAGGTTGTACAGCGATGGCTTCAGGGGTTGCTGTAAATAATGATCAGTTGGCAACAAAAAGAGGAGTTATAAATGCAACCGTATTTGTAGGAACTGATATGGATGAGCATGATACAGTATTCGGTTCCATTGGAAGCTTAAAAGAAATTGTTTTAGAAACTTATGGAAGATACAAACCGAAGGCAATTTTTATTGGTACCTCTTGTTTATCAGGTATTATAGGTGAAGATGTTGACAGTGTTGTAGAATCTTTGAAAAAAGAATTACCGGATATTCCGATAGCAGCTGCTCATTGTGAAGGGTTTAGATCAAGAATATGGGCAACAGGATTTGATGCTTCTGACCATGTAGTGCTTAATAGTATTGTAAAGCCGCCTGAAAAAAAGAGTAACAAGATTAATTTTAAAAATTTCTATGAAAGTAAAAGAGAAGAGATTACTGAAATATTTTCAAATTTTGGTGTGGAGCCTGTTTTCTTTTATCAAAATTCAACTGTTGAAGAGCTTTCTCATTTATCAGAAGCGTTGGCAACTGTAAGTATATGTGGTGTATTGGGAACATATTTAGGAAACGGTCTAGAAGAAAAGTATGGTGTTCCTTTTGTAAAAACAATTAACCCATTGGGTGTTACTGGTTTTGAGACATGGCTCAGGGAAATAGGAAAAGTTATAAATAAAGAAGAAGAGGTTGAGGCTTATATACAAAGAGAAAGAGCAAAATATTTACCTAAGATAGAAGAGGTTAAGAAGGAACTAAAGGGATTAAGAGCAGTTCTTGGAATGGGTCCAGGATATACCTATGAAGTATCACGTGTTCTACAAGAATTAGGAATAGAAGTGGTATGGGCAGCATCATGGCATCATGATAAGAAGCATGATAATGATGAACTCCCAGCACCACTTAAATATTTAGATGAAAATTCTCCATATAACTTTAAAGTAAGTGTAGCAGATCAGCAAAACTATGAGATTTTAAATATCCTAAATGAATATAAACCAGATATATATTTCTCTCGTCATCCAGGTACAACTGTATGGGCTATAAAGCAAGGATCAGCAGCTTTATGTGTAAATGATGAATATATGATTTTTGGGTATAAAGGTACTCTTGAGTTTGCTTACACAGTATTAGATACCATAAGAAATAGGAGTTTTGAAAAGAATTTAGCATCTAGAGTTAAGCTTCCTTACACAGAGTGGTGGTACAATCAAGATAACTCAACGTTCTTTAAAGGGGAGGCAAAATAAGATGGCAAAAATTTTAGATCAACCAAGGTATAAATGCGCGTTAACCGCTATGCAGACTGTACAATCAATAACTGGTGCCATACCTATATTACACTCAGGTCCTGGTTGTGGTGGTAAACTTGCAGGCGGCGCAGGAAGTTCAGGACATTTTTCATTCAATATATTTCCTTGCACAAATTTAAGTGAAAAGGAAGTAGTCTTTGGTGGGGAAAAGAGACTAAAAGAAACTATAGAAAACGCACTTAAAGTTATTGATGCAGAATTATATGTTGTATTAACTAGCTGTACCTCAGAAGTTATTGGTGATGATGCTGAAGAAATTGTTCGTTCTTTCAAAAATGCTGATAAGCCTGTAATATACGCATCTACACCAGGATTTAAGGGGAATAATTATGTTGGAAATGACTGGGTTATTAAAGCTATCATTGAACAATACTTAAAACCAGCAGAGAAAAAAACAAAGGGGCTTGTTAATATTTGGGCTGGGCTTCCATTACATGATCCTTTTTGGCTAGGTAATTTGAGAGAATTAGAGAAACTTGTTGAGGAGCTAGGTTTAATACCAAATACAATATTTGGTCACGATAGAGGTATCAAAAACTTAGAGAAAGTACCAGAGGCAGAATTTAATCTGTTAGTGTCACCATGGCTAGGTCTAGAAAATGTTAAGCTATTGGAAAGAAAATTCGGTACACCATTTCTTCAATATCCTACTATTCCTATAGGTGCAACTGAAACAAGCAGATTTTTACGAGCAGTAGGAGAGTTTACCGGGGTAGATAAGGAGAAGGTAGAGTCAATAATCCATAAGCATGAAAGTGAGTATTTCTATTATATTGAACGTTTTGCTGATGTATTTCTTGAAACTCGTGTAATGGCTAAGAGGTTTGTTGTAGTTTCTGATTCACAATATTCTCTTGCATTAACAAGATTTCTAGTAAATGATTTAGGTCTTTACCCAGCAAAACAATATATTACTGATGATGCTCCTTTGAAACATAGAAAGCAAATAAAAGAATATTTTAAAGAATTAAATTATGAAATAGAAGCAGAGGTTGAATTTTCAAGCGATGGTTATAAGATTCATGAAGAAATAAGAAATACTGAATATTATGGTTACCCATTAATTTTAGGCAGCTCATGGGAAAAGAAGATTGCAAAAGAAACTAAAGCACACTATTTAGCAATCTCATGGCCAATTAATGAAAGATTAGTAATAAATAGTTCTTATGTAGGATATGCAGGTGGACTTAAGCTATTAGAAGATATATACTCTGTAGTTTTAACAAGATTTAATTAAGAATTAAGGGGGAGCTGCCAATGGCAAGTTTAAATGTATTAAATAAAGTAAATAATGATTTTTCTCATCTTTCAAAATTACATCCCTGCTTAGGGGGAGATGCACATTCAAAGTTTGGAAGACTGCATCTCCCAGTAAGCCCAGCTTGTAATATTCAATGTAAATTTTGCAAAAGAGATTGCAACAGCAACGAAGACAGGCCAGGTGTTGCTAATGGCATTTTACCTCCTACGGATTCTGTTGAGACAGTTAAAAAGGCATTAGAGCTTTGCCCGGATATAACTGTTGTAGGGATTGCAGGTCCTGGTGATACATTGGCAACTCCACATGCTATAGAAACATTTAAGCTGGTGGATAAAGCATATCCAGACCTCATCAAATGCTTAAGTACCAATGGATTATTACTTTATAAATATTATCAGGATATTTATGACGCTGGTGTAAGAACTATAACAGTTACAGTGAATGGTGTTGATCCCAAAATTCAAAGCCAAATTATTTCTCATATAGTTTTAGATGGGAAGATTTATTATGGAGAAGAAGCTGCTGAAATTCTTATTAAAAACCAATTAAAAGGTATAGAAGCAATTAGTAAGCTAGGGGTAGTTGTAAAAGTAAATTCTGTGCTTATTCCAGGAATAAATGATGAGCACATTGAAACTATAGCTAAGACCGTTAAAGAAGCGGGAGCTACTTTGTATAATATAATTCCACTTATACCTCAGCACGATTTAAGTCATATTCCTGCTCCAGACTGTGTACAGTTAGATAAAGCTAGAATTGATGCGGAAAAACATCTTGAAGTTTTCAGACACTGCAAACATTGCAGAGCAGATGCATGCGGTATACCAGGAAAACAAGATCTTTCAAGTAAGCTCTACGGAACTAATAGAAATCTTGAAACTTTTTCACATGGTTAAAGAATTTTCAATCTATAAAATGTGAGAGGTGATAATTATGGCTTATAAGGTGGCTGTAGCAAGCAGTGATGGTAAGGTAATCAACCAACACTTTGGCAGAGCTACTAAATTTTTAATCTTTGAAGTTAATGATAGTAAGTATAAATTTGTTGAGCAAAGAGATTCAGCACCATTTTGCAATAATGGAGAACATGATGATAGTAAGCTCCTATCCTCAGTTGAAGCATTAGCTGATTGCAGGGCTGTATTAGTTGCTCAAATTGGGCAGGGTGCTGTAGTGGCTTTAAATGAAAAAGACATAGATGCATTTAACATACATGATCTAATTGAGGAAGCACTGGAAAATTTAGTTCAATATTACTCAGATAAAAAGGAGCAGCAATAAGCTCAACTATATCTATATCTCTTATTATGAAGGCTGATTTAAATGGTATAAAATGTACGCATTTTTACTTTTTAAATCAGCTATTAATACATAGTTTGAATACTTATAGCAATTAAGAACACAAATATTGAATTATTAAAGGAAGGGAGGATTTAATGTGACGATAGTAAGACATAGAAAAACTCTAGATCATATTTCTTCATATGTACCAGCAAAATCATTACAGCAAATTGAAAATGAATTAGGCTTAGAAAGAATTATAAGACTAGCAGCAAATGAGAATACAAATGGATGTTCACCAAAGGTTAAGGAAGCTATAGCAGAAAATTATAATAAAATTTTCCTTTATCCAGATGGATTTTGTACGGAACTTAGAAGTGAATTATCTAAATTATATAACATCGAAGAAAACAAATTGATTTTTGGCAATGGGTCTTTTGAGTTACTATCTTTGGTTGCGCAAGCTTTTATCAATCCAGGTGAGGAATCTATTATACCAGAACCATCCTTTGGCTGGTACAAGGTTGTTACTCTAGCTATGAATGGTTCAATAGTAAGTCTACCGTTAAAAAGTCATTCAATTGATTTAGACGAGGTGAAGGATAGTATTACTGATAGAACAAAAATTATATGGCTGTGCAACCCTAATAATCCAACGGGAACTTTTTTTAATAGCGAAGATTTAGAGAGGTTTTTGAGAGAAATACCTTCAAGGATAGTAGTTGTTTTAGATGAAGCCTATTATGAATTTGTAACAAATGATGAATATCCGAATTCAATAAATTTTGTAGAAAAGTATCCCAATATAATTATTCTAAGAACTTTTTCTAAAGTATACGGACTTGCATCATTAAGAGTAGGTTATGGAATAGCTCATCCTGAACTTATTGATCTTCTTAATAAAATTAGATTGCCTATTAATGTTAATGCAACTGCACAAGTTGCTGCCTTAGCTAGTTTAAAAGACATTGATTTTAAAAATGCTTGTATTAAGAATAATATCTTAGGGAAAGAGTACTACTATAAAGCTTTTGAGGAATTAAACCTAGAATATATACCAACAGAAACAAATTTTATCATGGTTAATGTAGAGAGGGATAGTATCGAAGTTGTTAATGACGTACTTAAAAGAGGAATATCATTACGAGCAGGTGCTGAGTTTGGAATGCCCACATGGCTTAGAATAACAATAGGAAGGCCAGATGAAAATCAATTAGTAATAGAAAAGCTAAAGGAAGTTTTAGATATTGTATAGCACTAATTAGATTAGGAAGATGAGAGGTGATTTAAAATGATAACTATTAAAACTCCTAACAAATATATAAATGAACCTAATATATTAAAATCAGCTGGAGAATACATTAGAAAGATAGGCAAAAATGCATTAATTATAGGCGGCAAAACAGCGTTGTCAGCAGTTGGTGAGGAATTTTTTAATAGTCTAACAAACTCAGATATAAATTATGTAATAAAGGAGTTTCAAGGGTATCCTACCTATAATAATATCCACGAAGTGTCTTCATTAGCAGCAAAATTTAAAGCGGATGTTATCATAGGGATTGGAGGAGGACGTGTTTTAGATACTATTAAGGCTTCAGGTGATAAAAGTAGATTACCAGTTGTTACTGTACCAACTATAGCGGCAACTTGTGCAGCTTGGTCAGCGTTAACAGTAGTTTATGATGAAAGTGGTAAAGCAATGGGATACATTTTATTGGAAGATTCCCCAAAGCTTATTTTGGCCGACACGAAAATTATTGCTGAAGCCCCAGCAAGGTATTTAAATGCAGGTATAGCTGATACTATTGTAAAGTGGTATGAATTTGCTCCCTATGCGGTAGAAGGTAATAATGATTTTTCTTTAAGAATAGGACTAAATACTTCAAAGCTTGCTATAGAAATACTTGAAAGAAGTGCAGTTAAGGCTTCGAAGGATTCCCAAAATAAAAAGATAACTAAGGAATTAATAGAAATTGTAGACTCAATTATAGTATTAGCTGGCCTTGTTGGCAGTATAAGTGATGGAAGATACAGAGCAGCATTAGCTCATGCCTTACACAATAGTTTAACAGATCTATCAGAAACTCATGAAAGCCTTCATGGAGAAAAAGTTATATTTGGATTGATTGTGCAATTTTTATTAGAAAATAAACCAAAAGAAGAAATAGATAAGCTCATTGCATTTTTAAATGAATTAAAGCTTCCTGTTACCTTGTCTCAATTGGGTATAGAAAAAGATATATCTAATAAGGCATTTAAAATAGCAAAGGGTGTTAATATAACTGCAGAAGCCTTAGATAAATTAACCTTTAAGGTTAATAGTAAGTTAATTGAAGAAGCAATAATAAGGGCTAATCATCTGGGAGAAAACAGCTTAAAACTAGGAGGAACACTATGAGCGAGATTAATATTAAAGCACCTGAAGTAAAGATTCGAGAGACTCGTCTAGGATCAATTACCGGTTTTAATGGCACTGCTGAGGAGTTAGTTAAATGCTCACATGACGGAAAATTGAAAGATTGTTCAAGAAGTTTTAGTCAATGCATGGGTTGCAGTGCAGGGAATGCTTTTTGTCAGCTTTCTATGATAACTGATGCGGCAGTTGTAAATCATGCACCAGTGGGATGTGCAGGAGATTTCTTCAAATTTAACTTTGTTTATAGAGTAGGACAGATGGAAAGAAATTTGCCGCCTGCCATTGGCAGGTATTTCAATACCAATATTGAAGAAAAAGATACTATTTTTGGTGCTCTTGATAAACTTAAAGTTACAGTGAGAGAAGCATATAGCAGGGTTAAACCAAATGCAATATTTGTAACCACCTCCTGTGCATCAGGAATAATTGGAGAAGATGTTGAATCAACGGTAAATGAACTTTCTGAGGAGCTTGGAATTCCTGTGGTTTCATGTTTTTGTGAGGGATTTAAATCAAAAATTTGGACAACTGGTTTTGATTCGGCATATCATTCGATAATTAGAAAGATAGTAAAGCCTCCCAAAAAGAAAACAAATAAGGTAAATATAATAAATTTTTGGGGAAGCCATATTTTTGATGAATTATTAAAAAGACTTGGCTACGAAGCAGAATATATTGTACCATTTTCAACAATTGCTCAATTAGAACATATATCCGAAGCTGCGGCTACTATACAAGTATGTCCAACTTTAGGAACTTATTTGGGAGCAGCACTTGAGCAAGTTTATGGCGTACCTGAAATAAAATCTCCACCTGCCTATGGTGTATCTGGAACTGATGCGTGGCTCAGAGAGATTGGAAGAGTTCTTAACAGAGAAGAAGAGGTTGAAAAAATCATTAAAGAAGAACATGAAAGAATTTTACCTAAGCTTGATGAATATCGTGAAAAATTAAAAGGTAAAACAGCGTATATTACTGCAGGTGCAGCACACGGACATGCCATTATAGCTCTACTAGGAGAATTAGGACTTGAAGTACAAGGTGCAGCAATATTTCATCATGATCCTGTTTATGATAATGGAGATAATACCTCAGATGCATTAGCTCAAAATGTTAACACATACGGTGATGTTAAAAATTATAATGTATGTAATAAACAAGCTTATGAACTAGTGAATATTCTAAATAGAGTTAGACCTGATATCATGATTGCAAGACATGGTGGAATGACCCTTTGGGGGGCTAAATTAGGTGTTCCCACATTACTTATTGGTGATGAACAATTTGGTTTTGGTTATCAGGGAGTTTTAAATTATGCTGAAAGAATCCTGGAAACTTTAGATAATAGAGAATTTGTCACTAATCTTGCAAAGCATAGCTCAATGCCATATACCCAATGGTGGCTTGAACAGGATCCATTCACTTTTCTTGGAGGTAATGTGCATGTTAAAAATTATAGAACAAACTAGATATTCTTGTGCCTTAGGTGCACAACAGACAGTGGTTGCAATAAAAAGAGCTGTACCTGTACTACATGCAGGTCCAGGCTGCAGCGGAAAAATAAGTGCATTAATTGGTCAAGGAGAAGGCTATGCAGGGGGAAATACCATACCTTGTACAAACTCCAATGAATCTGATGTTGTTTTTGGCGGAGAAGCTAAATTAAAAAACATAATCCAGGGGTCTTTTAAGGTAATTGATGCAGATCTTTATGTAGTACTTACAGGTTGTACTTCAGATATCGTTGGAGATGATGTTGGAAGTGTAACATCAGAATTTCAGGAGCAAGGAAAACCAATTGTATATGCCGAAACAGGTGGATTTAAGAGTAATAACTACGTTAGTCATGATGTAGTTGTTAATGCAATAATTGATCAGTATGTAGATAAATTTAAGACTGATACTAAAGTTAAGAAAGGACTTGTCAATGTATTTGCAACAATTCCTTATCAAGATCAATTTTGGAATGGTAACCTTGAAGAATTAAAAAGAATTCTTGAGGGTATAGGTCTGGAAGTAAATATTCTTTTTAGTAATGAATCCAATGGAGTAGACGAGTGGAAGACTATACCTAATGCTGAGTTTAATATTGTTGTAAGTACTTGGAACGGCCTAGCTATAGCAGAACACCTTAAAGAAAAGTATGGTACTCCATATTTTCACTTTCCGTATCTTCCTATAGGAGGAAATGAGACCTCTAAATTTTTGAGACAAGTGGGGGAATTCGGAAACCTTGATAAAGATAAAGTAGAGAAGTTTATAAAAAAAGAAGAAGAAAAGTTTTACTCTCACATTGAGAGAACAGCAGATTTTATGCTTGAATTTAGATATGGTATTCCAAGAAGATTTTATACTATTTTAGATGCTTCTTATTCAATTGGTTTCTCAAAATTCCTTTTAAATGAGCTTGGAATAATACCTGCAAAGCAATATATTATTGATGATACTCCATTGAAATATAGAGAAGAAATTATTAATCAATTTAAAAATATATCTGAATTTAGAAGTGCTGAGGTTGAATTTATAGTTGATGGTGGAGTAATACAAGAGGAAATAAGAAAGGATAAACAAAAGAACAGAGCATTAATATTAGGCAGTGGATGGGATAGAGATTTAGCCGCTAGCATTGGCGCAGACCTTCTTATTGTTAGTGCTCCAATAGCTTACAGGCTTATATTAAAATGCGGTTATGCAGGCTATAATGGAGGGCTTAGAGTTATTGAAGATATATACGACAGAGTTTTAAATACGTATAGGTAAATAATAAATTGTTGACCAGAAAACTGGAGACGAGATTAATTATTTTTAATTAATTTCGTCTTTTTTTATTTTATATTTAGGAGATGGTAAATTTGAGTGAAAAAGAATTAAGATTTGATACGCTGCAAATTCATGCAGGACAAAAGGCTGATCCTGCTACAGGTTCAAGGGCAGTTCCTATATATCAGACCAGCTCATATGATTTTGGCACTTTTGAAAAGGCTGAAAGAATATTTACTTTCAAAGAAATTGGGTATACATATACTCGAACTTCTAATCCAACTAATGAAGTTTTTGAACAACGTATTGCAGCACTTGAAGGTGGTTCTGGGGCATTAGCAGTTGCTTCTGGTTCAGCGGCAATCACATATTCATTGCTTAATGCAGCTTCTGCTGGTGATGAAATAGTAGCGGCTAGCACATTATATGGCGGTACTTATAATCTTTTATCAACGACATTGGGTGACTTTGGTATAAAGGCTGTTTTTGTAGATTCTGATGATATTAATAATTTTAAACAAGCTATAACTGATAAAACTAAAGCTATCTTTATTGAGTCAATAGGTAATCCAGGAATGAATATTGTAGATATCGAAGCTTTAGCTGAAATTGCTCATGAACATAAAGTTCCATTAATTGTTGATAATACTTTTGCAACACCATATCTTTTTAAACCATTAAAGCATGGTGCAGATATTGTAGTACATTCAGCAACGAAGTTTATTGGAGGACATGGTACAGCAATTGGAGGAGTAATTGTAGAAAGTGGAAAATTCAACTGGTCTAATGGTAAGTTCCCACAGTTTACTGAACCTGATCCAAGCTACGCAGGATTAAAGTATCATGAAAGGTTTAAGGAAATAGCTTTCGTTACACGAGTAAGAACCAAATATCTTAGAGATATTGGTGCGGCAATAAGCCCATTTAACTCTTTTTTACTTCTTTTAGGTACTGAAACCTTATCCCTTAGAGTTGAAAAACATGTGTCAAATGCGCTAAAAATTGCTGAATTTTTAAGTAGGCATGAAAATGTTGCATGGGTTAACTACCCTAGTTTACCGGGAAATAAATATTATAATTTGGCACTAAGGTATTTCCCTAAAGGTGCGGGTTCTATTTTTACCTTTGGAGTTAAAGGCGGTCTTGAAGCTGGCAAGAAATTCATTAATAAGCTTAACCTATTTTCATATTTGGCTAATGTAGGTGATGCAAAGTCCTTGGCTGCCCATCCTGCAACCACTACTCACGTTCAACTTTCACAGCAGCAGCAATTGGAGGCTGGTATTACGCCAGACTTAATAAGATTATCCATCGGTATTGAAGATGCTGACGATTTAATATTGGATCTAGATGAAGCTCTAAAGGCTACAACTAATTAATTCAGATATATAAATTAAATGATTATACCTTTAGAATAACAAGGAGAACAACATGACGGTAAAAATAATTGCTTGTGAAGTTATGAAGGAAGAGCTGCTTTCAATATCAACTTATTGTAATATTGAGTATGAATTTATGCCAATGAAATTGCATTTAAACCCTGAAAAACTTAACAGGGAATTACAAAATAGAATTGATAGTTCAAAAACATATTCTAGAATTGTCCTTGCATTCGGTTTATGCGGAGGAGCTTTAAGAAGTTTGAAAGCAGCTAGCTGTACCTTAACAATACCAAGAGTACACGATTGCATTTCTATTTTTCTGGATGGTAGCTCAAAAGATGAAAATATCTTTAAAAAGGAATTAGGCATTTTCTATTTATCAGGTGGATGGATTATATCTGAAAAGTCCATTCTTTCAGAGCATAAGCGGATAAAAGAAAAATATGGGGAAAGAAAAGCTTATAGAGTATTATCTAGAATGTACGAAAGCTATAAAAAGATAATGTTTATTAAAACAGGCTGCATAAAAGAAAATGAGTACATAAAGAGTTCAAAACAAATTGCAAAACTACTTAATTTAGATCACGAAATAACTGAAGGTAGCTCAAGTTTCATAGAAAAAATCGTAAATGGACCCTATGAAAATAATAAATTCATTAATATAAATCAATCTGATGTTGTTAAAGAAGAGTATTTTAATGCGAATACTTAAAAATATCTGGTTTAGTATGCAGCCGTATAAATATATAGAATTACTTAATGGAGGGTTAGGAATGTCACAAAGTAAAGAAGAGTTATACAAAAAATTAGCTGATGCAGTAGTAGAGATGGATGAAGATGAAGCGGTAGCTGTTTCAAACCAAGTTATTTCTAATAGCTATGATGCTTATGAAGCTATTGATAAGGGATTATCACAAGGAATGGAGACTGCTGGAAAGCTTTTTGAGGAGGAAGAGTATTTTATTCCAGAGCTTTTAATGTGTTCAGACGCCATGTATGCTGGGATGGATATTCTAAAGCCTCATATAAAAGTAAATGATAATGAGGTAAAACATAAAGCAGTTATAGGTGTGGTTGAGGGCGATACTCATGATATAGGAAAAAATCTTGTTAAAATTATGCTTGAGACATCAGGTTTCGATGTAATTGACCTGGGAAGGGACGTACCACCATCAACCTTTGTTAATAGGGCAAAAGAAGAAAATGCTGAACTTATTTTAGTTTCAACATTAATGACTACAACAATGGATGGTATGGCAGAGGTTATAAGAATATTAGAAAAAGAAAATATTAGGGAAAATTTTAAGGTTATGATAGGTGGAGGACCCATATCTCAAGGTTTCGCAGATAAAATTGGAGCAGATGGATATTCAGTAAATGCTGCAGAAGCCGTTAGACTTGCAAGGAGATTAGTTGGTGCTGCGGTTGCAATATAAATATATGTTTAAGTTTGAAAGAGGGTAAAGTATGGATATATTTACACCAAAGGAAAGATTATTAAGAGTTTTGCATAGGGAAAAGGTAGATAGGCCACCTGTAATTTGTCCTGGAGGAATGATGAATGCGGCAATTGTTGATGTAATGAACATAACAAAACATACGCTGCCTACGGCACATAGTGATTATAGACTCATGAGTGAACTTTCGAAGGATGTGTATCAATATACTGGTTTTGAAAACTTTGGGATTCCATTTTGTATGACAGTTGAAGCTGAATTGCTTGGAAGTAAAGTAGATTTTGGCACTCTGTCCTGTGAACCTAAAATAATCGAAGAGGTATTTCCTTCAGTTACAAAGGTTGAATATAAAAATATTAAAGAATTACTTAAAGATGGACGTGTAAATACAGTTATTCAAGCTGGTCATTACATTTCAAAAAGTAATAGCGATGTGCCTGTAATAGGTAATTTAACTGGTCCTATAAGTACTGCTGCATCTTTAGTTGATGCAATGACTTTTTTAAAGGAATTGAGGAAATGCAAAGAAGCCTCACATAGAGTTATTGACTATGTTACTGATTTTCTAATAGAGTATGCCAAGCTTATGATTGAAAATGGAGTAACTGTAATTTCTATTGCAGATCCTACTGCCACAGGAGAGATACTAGGTCCTAAGACTTTTCAGGAATATGCTGTAAAATACATAAATAAATTAATTGATGGTATTCATGCATTTCATGTGCCTGTTATTGTACACATTTGCGGCAATTTAAATGCTGTAAAGAATCAATTGCCAAATATCAAGAGTGATGCAATAAGTACAGATTCACTGGTGAATTTACGAATGCTTAAGGAAGAGTATCCTTCTCTTATTACTATGGGTAATTTAAGCACGTATCTTCTGGAATTTGGCGATTCAGTGAGTGTTTCTAAGCAAACAGAGAAGCTTTTAATGGATGGGATAAATATTATATCACCAGCATGTGGATTAAGTACTTCTTCCTCACTAAGAAACATAAATGCTTTTACAAATACCGTTAAGGAAGGACAAATAATATAATGGTACAGGTAAATTTTTATCCAGAGAATAAAAAAATAATAGTTGATGAAGGCACTACAATACTGCAGGCAGCTGGTCTTGCAGGAGTGTTGCTTGAATCTCCTTGTAATTCAAATTTAACCTGTGGTAAATGCAAGGTAAGGCTTGATGAGGTATCAATTAGAAATGTAATTTCTAGTGGAAAGCATCATTTAACTCATGAAGAAATATCTCAAGGCTTTGTATTGGCTTGTAGCGCAAAGATAATTGGGGACATTTCAGTTGAAATAATTAATAAAGAGCAAAATGACACATTAAAGATTCTAAGCGAAGGTAAGGGTTTTGATATAAAAATTAAAACCTCAATAACAAAAAAATATTTTGAAAATGATAGCATAACAAGAGTGTATCTCTATGATAAAGAACTAGGAAGTGAAGCTTTCAATACAGAAGATAAGATTTTTGGTATTGTTGTGGATATTGGGACAACTACTATGGTTACTTCTCTTATAGATTTACGGGAAGGAAAGGAGTTAGGTTCAATTTCCTCTTTAAATCCACAGGCTATTCATGCACAAGATGTTCTTTCAAGAATTAAATTTGCCTCTGATAAGGATGGACTTGAAAAATTGAACAAAGGTGTTATTGATGAAATTAATAACATGATAATTCAGCTGTGTAAGAATTCAGGTATAGATTTTAATAATATTTATGAGGCAATCTTCAGCGGTAATACTTGCATGTTACATCTAGCAGCAAAGGTTGATCCTAGTTCTCTAGGAAAATTTCCTTACAATCCTAAGTTGCATGGTGGAAATCATATTATAGCTAAAGATCATAAATTATCTATTTCTCCATTAGGGGTAATATATTTTCCTCCAATAATATCTGCATATGTTGGAGCTGATATTGCTTCAGGAATTTTGGCATCAAGGTTGCATGAGGAAAAGGGAATTACTCTATTTGTTGATATTGGCACAAATGGTGAAATGGCAATAGCATTAGATGGCCAATTATCGGCTACTTCTACTGCAGCGGGTCCAGCGTTTGAAGGCATGAATATAACTCATGGAATGAGAGCAGCTCATGGAGCAATTGAATTTTTCAATGTTGAAGAGGATGGAAAAATAACAGTTAAAACAATTGGCAATAAAGAAGCTATTGGTATTTGCGGAAGTGGCCTTATAGATATTGTAGGGGAGCTAGTTGCAAATGGATTAATAAATAAAAGTGGTAAATTTGTTGATTTCAATAAAGCTGACCTAAGTTCAATTTTAAAAGAAAAGCTTGTAAAGCTTGAAGGCAAAACTGTATTTAGAATTACCGATAAAGTATATTTATCACAAAAGGATATAAGGCAGGTACAATTGGCAAAAGGTGCAGTAAGAGCAGGAATAGAATTTTTGCTTAAGAGTAGGAGCCTTAAAGCTGATGATGTAGAAAAAGTGCTTATTGCAGGTTCCTTTGGCTATCATCTTAGAGCAAAAAGTTTAATTAACATAGGTCTTTTACCGTCAGAGTTTAAAGATAAAATTGATTTCATTGGTAATACTTCAAAGTCTGGTGGACAGATATTTTTACTAAATACTGAGTATAGAGAGAAAATGGTGAAAATTGTTAAATCAGTAGATGTTATAGAATTATCAAGCTATAAAGAATTTGATAAGGTTTTTGTACAATCTTTGAGTTTTTAATTTTATTAATTTACTAAAGCTTGAAAGAGGTGAAATTATGACTATATCTTCTAAACAGATTATTTTGGATGTTGTTAATCTAAAAGAAACTCCGAGAACACCAGTAGCATTATTGTCAGGAGGAGCCTGGACATTAAATCGCAAAGGATTAACCCTTGAGAATGCTTTGAAAATTGGACCTGAAAAATTTGCTGAAATTATTGAGGAAACCAATAAAATAGTTCAGTCTGATATTGTTTGGATAGGTTCAGGTTATCACAATCTTGCAATCGCTGCATTAGGAGGGAAGATTAAATATAGGGAAAAAGGAACTCCAGATATTTTAGAATCATTAATTAAAAATGTATCAGATATAGAAACACTAAATCCTAGTAATATAAAGGAAGATGAAAATTTAAAAGTATTATGGCAAGCATCAAGTTATCTTGTTAATAATATCGGACAGGAAACTTTAGTAGGTTCTAGTCAATGGGGACCTTTTACTTTAGCTGGACTTTTATACGGCGTTGAAAACCTAATGAGGAATATTTACAAAGATAAACAGGTAGTACATGCAGTTTTAGAATTTGCAACAGAAGTTTGCTATCAGTATTTTGAATCATTTATTGATGCTGGTGTTGGGATTTTATCTATTGCCGATCCTTCAGCCTCTGGGGATATGATATCCAAGTCACAGTTTAACGAATTCTCTTTACCTTATATAAAAAAATTGATAAATAGAATCAAGGAAAGAGGAGTTTTAGTTTGTGTACATATTTGTGGAAATATTACAAACCGCTTAGACTTACTAGCTGAGAGTGGAGCAAGTTTTATTTCACTTGATTACAAAGTAGATTTAAGTGTGGCTGCTGAGGTTTTTAAGGATAAGATGGCATTCTCAGGAAACATGAATCCAGTAAGTATTATGCAGTTTTCAGATACAAAGGGTGTTAAAAATGCATGTATTGATTGTATTGAAAAATCAGGAGCTAAAAGCAATTATATTGTTATGCCAGGCTGTGATATTCCTCCAGCAGTACCAGTTGAAAATATTATAGCTATGGTAGAGACAGCAAGAAATCATATAAACAATTAATTATTCAAAAGCAGTTAATGAGAGGAGGCTTTGCATGTCAACAGATTTAGAACGAATAAAAAGGGTAAGACAATCGCTACCAGCACTAGAGAAAATCACATATTTTAATACAGGCAGTGTAGGACCATTATCTAGCTTTGCCATTGACGCAATGACAAAAAGCCAACAGGAAGAATTATATAATAGCAGAATAACAGCAGAAGCTTTTAAAAATAAAAAAAAGATAAAAGATGATACCAGAGAATCAATTGCACAATTATTTAGCGTAACTAGTAGTGAAATTTCTCTTACCCATAATACAACAGAAGGCATTAATATCATACTTTCAGGAATACGCTGGAGCCAAGGTGATGAGGTAATCACCTCAAATGTTGAGCATGCAGCAATACTATTACCCCTTTTTGTACTTAGGGAGAGATATGGTGTTAATATTAAAACGGTAAATACAGGTAACCATGTCATAGATGATATTAAAGCCAAAATTACTCCAAAAACAAAAATTATTGCTATATCACATGTTTCTTATGCAACTGGTGAGGTATTACCTATAGAAGAAATAACTGAATTAGCACATAGAAATGGAGTAGCAATCTTAGTGGATGGCGCCCAGTCAGCAGGAGCAATACCGGTTGATTTGAAAAGACTTAATGTAGATTTTTATAGTGTTCCTGGACAAAAGTGGTTATGCGGACCAGAGGGTACTGGGGCTCTTTATGTGAATAATAATAAACTTATTGAAGTAAATCAAACCTATTCTGGATTAGGATCAGTGGAAGAATTTGATCCATTAGGCACATTTAAGTTTTACAGGGAAGCAAAGCATTTTGAAATTGCTTCAACTTTTGTGCCCGCAGTAGTTGGTCAGAGAGCTAGTATTCAATGGCTAATAAAAGAAGTTGGGATTGAATGGGTATTTGAAAGAGCAAAGATTTTGAGAGAATTGGCATGGAAGCAATTAAATTCCCTTAGCAATGTTAAGGTGATTACTCCTGAAAAAGCTTCGGGACTTATTAGTTTTTCAGTTAATGGAGTAAATCCTAAGGACGTGGTTGCATCTTTAGCAGCGCAGGGAATTATTATCAGAAAGATAAATGAGAACAATTCAGTTAGAGCTTCAATTGGATTTTTTAATTCTGAGGATGATATTGAGATGCTTATTAGATCGGTCTCAAATTTATGTAGCAATTAGTTTTTTAATGTAAACATAAATAAAAAAATAGCATTTTTCAATAAAATAGTATTGACGAAAAAATGAAAATATTATAATATATACTAAAGCGATAGGAATAGTAAAAACAAAACGAGATGTTGACCAGATATACTGGAGACTGGGTATTCTTAATAAATTTAGGATACCTGGTCTTTTTTTATAGTATATTACCTATAAAATACATCGGAATAATATGTATTTGCTTTGAGTTGACCAGCCACACTGGAGACTGATTTAAAAATTAATAAATTATGAGTAAATTTATTAGAAGGATTACGGTTAACTGAAGACATTTATTCAGTTGTGCTTGAATATTTTCAGTGATTTTAAAATGGGATATGGATATAAATAAGAATTTAGGAGGGGTAATATGGCGAAAATAGCAAACAGTATAACAGAATTAATTGGAAATACTCCATTGTTAAGGGTAAATAAGTTTGTTGAAGGATTAGAAGCAGAATTGTTAGTAAAACTTGAGTACTTTAATCCAGCAGGTAGCATAAAGGATAGAATAGGTTATGGCATGATAAAGGATGCTGAGGATAAAGGCTTAATAAATAGGGACACAGTAATAATTGAACCAACTAGTGGTAATACAGGTATAGCTTTAGCATTTGTGGCTGCATCAAGGGGTTACAAATTAATATTAACTATGCCTGAAACAATGACAGTTGAAAGACGTAAATTATTGAGGGCATATGGTGCTGAAATAGTGTTAACTCCTGGAATAGAAGGCATGAAAGGTGCAATTAGAAAGGCAGAAGAACTAGCCTCTCAAATAAAAAATTCATATATTCTGCAGCAATTTAAAAATAATGCTAATCCAGAAATTCATAGAGCAACCACTGCAGAGGAAATTTGGAGAGATACCGATGGAAAAGTGGACATATTAATTGGAGGTGTAGGAACAGGTGGAACAATTACAGGGGTTGGAGAAACACTTAAAATTAAAAAACCAGAATTAAAGGTTATTGCTGTTGAACCTAAGGATTCACCTGTATTATCAGGCGGAAGGCCTGGACCTCACAAAATACAAGGCATTGGAGCAGGATTTGTTCCAGATGTTTTAAATACCAAGGTAATTGATGAGATATTTAAGGTTAACAACGATGAAGCTTATAATACCTCAAGAAACTTTGCATTAAAGGAAGGGGTTCTAATAGGAATTTCCTCAGGTGCAGCTCTCTATGCTGCTCAGCAGATAGCTAAAAGAGAAGAAAATAGAGGAAAGATTATAGTGGCCATTTTACCTGATACTGGTGAACGATATTTAAGTACAAATTTATTTGACAGAATATAAACATTAGTAATGGAGGTGTAAGTATGACAAATCGTGTTAAGTTGGTTAAGTATAGCTATGGTTTGTTTGGTATAATATTATTTTTATTAATTTGGGAGACATTTCCTAGGCTTGGTATAGTTGATAGCACTTTTCTTCCACCTTTTTCAAAGGTAGCTGTAGCCTTAGGAAAGCTTATTACTAGCGGGAAACTATTTGCTCATCTATTTAAAAGCCTTCAAAGATCTTTAATAGGTTTTGGATTAGCAATAGCGATTTCTGTTCCATTAGGGCTTGTTATTGGTTGGTTTTCTAGAGTTGAGAGGTTGTTAGATCCTCTTTTGCAAACATTTAGGCAAACCTCTGCCCTTGCCTTATTTCCAGTTTTTATATTGATATTTGGAATCGGTGAGGTTTCTAAGGTTGCAATTATATTTTGGGGCGCTAAATGGCCTCTTCTATTAAGTACAATTTCTGGAGTGAAAAATGTTGATCCTTTGCTAATTAAAGCTGCACGATCTATGGGAGCAAAACCATTTACACTCTTTAGAAAAGTAATTCTTCCTGGAGCCTTTCCTTCAATATTTACAGGGATGCGTTTAAGTGCAACCAGTTCAATATTGATTTTGATTGCTGCTGAAATGATAGGTGCTTCTTCAGGTCTCGGATTTTTAATATACTGGTCTGAATCTTCCTTTGAGATTCCAACTATGTATGCAGCTATTATAACTATTGCATTTTTAGGCTTAGTAATAAATTACGCACTAATAGGATTTGGTAAGTATGTGATGAGGTGGCAGCAAACCTCAGTTACTGGAGATTAATATTATAAATATTAAATAAAAAATATATTGGAGGGACAATAAATGAAAAAAATCAGTATTAAAGGTATTAATATTAAAAAAAGAATTATTTCTCTTGTTAGTTTAGTAGTTTTGGTTCTTGCTTCTTTCACAGGTTGTGGAGCAAGCAGCAAAGATACAACTGCTGATAAGGGAGGAAAAAAATTATTTCCTATAAGAGTGGCAACACAAACTGGGTTTAACGAATTCGATGTAGCTACAGCATTAGGATATTTTAAAGAAGAAGGCATCGAAATAAAATATACTGGAGTACTTCAGGCAGGAACCTCAGAAGTTCAGACTGTTGTAGCTGGAAGCAATGATGTATTTACAGGACATCCAAGTACAGTGGCTAAGGCCGTTCTAGCTGGAGCAAAAATTAAGATTGTTTCACCTGGAATGGTTGATAACGCAAACTTTGTTCATATGGATTACATGGTAAGAAAAGATGGTCCAATTCAATCAGCTGAAGATTTAAAAAAGAGAAAAGTAAAAGTAGCAGTTGCAGGTACTGGATCTTGCTCAGATCTTATTGCATTAGAATGGGCAAAGAAAAATGGAATACCTGAAGAGAATTTAGAATTTGTACTTATGCCTGAGGCACAACAGGAACAAGCAGTAACTCAAGGTTTGGTTGATATAGCAAATCTTCACCCAGTATCTTATAAAAAAGCACATGCTGATGGAAAATTAAAAACTCTTTTCACCAGCTGGGAAGTGGTTGGAAGCCCCGCAGCAGGTTCTTCAATTCGTGGTTTTAGTGATAAGTTTATTAAAGAACATCCAGATGTAGTAAGAGGATTTATAAGAGCTTTATATAAGGCCCATGTATATATTAATTCTCATCAAAAAGAATCTATAGATATAGTTGCAAAAGCTCTAGACAAAGATCCATCAACTTTAGCTACTTTCTGGTATGACGAAAATAAAAAGGTTCAAGATTCCTATGTACAAACTTGGCTGGATCTAATGAAAGCTCATGGACAATTAAAATCAACTGATTCTATTAAAGCTTCAGATATATATACAAATGAATATAATGATATAAAGTAATTTTATTTTGCAAGTAGAATTATAGGTTCTTAGGGGGGATAGTAATGAGCATAAATGGTGTTATAAGTCCTGGAATATCAAATAAAGTAAATAAATCATTTGAAAATAAAATAGTAGCTAAAAACGTTGGGGTAGTATATAACATAAGAAGAGCAAATGATGCAAAAATAGAAAAGTTTGAAGCTGTGAAGGATTTAAGTTTAAATGTAAGAAGTGGGGAATTTTTATCAATTGTTGGGCCTAGTGGCTGTGGAAAATCAACATTCTTAGATATTGTTGCTGGGTTACACAGCGGTGGAAATAAAGGGGAAGTTTACATCGATGGTAAGTTAATTAAAGGACCAGCTTTAGATAGGGGAATTGTAATGCAGGGCTATGCATTATTTCCATGGAGGACAATACAAAAAAATATTGAATTTGGACTTGAAATTAAAAAAATTAAAAAGAAAGAAAGAGCTGAAATTAGTAAGTATTTTCTTGAACTTGTAGGATTAAAGGGATTTGAAAATAGATATCCATATGAATTATCAGGAGGTATGAAGCAAAGAGTTGCAATAGCAAGAGCACTAGCCTATGACCCTGAAGTACTATTAATGGATGAACCTTTCGCAGCTGTTGATGCTCAAACAAGAGAAGCTCTTCAATTTGAGTTGTTAAAAATATGGGAAAAAACTAAAAAAACCATTATATTTATAACTCATAGTATTGAAGAAGCTGTATACTTATCTGATAGAGTAGCTGTTATGACTAAAAATCCTGGAACCATTAAAGAAATAATTGATATAAATTTACCTCGTCCACGTGATAATGGTGAATTAAGAACTTCTGCTGATTTTAGTTTACTTAGGCATAGG
This sequence comes from Bacillota bacterium, assembly GCA_030706015.1. Taxonomy (GTDB): domain Bacteria; phylum Bacillota; class Clostridia; order Clostridiales; family Clostridiaceae; genus JAUZPI01. Next base: position 12,408 of record JAUZPI010000032.1, on the reverse strand, counting down.
GTATGGGAATTATTACATGAAAAAGAAGTAGAGAATAGTAAAGGAAAAGTAAGCGATCAAGATGTTGCTGAGAAAATATCAAAACACGCTGCCTTATAGGAAGTTCTAGTAAAGAGGAAATATAATGCTAAAAAATGCTGTACAAAAGTTAAAAATAGTGATAATATAAAGTATATAAAACATATAGGAATAGTAATATACGTCTTTTGGTTGACTAGAAATACTAGAGACAAAGACATTTGTTTTTATTTAAACAAATGATTCTTTGTCTCTTTTTATTTTTAATAGAAGTTTAGGAGGTTCGTCATGTCAAAGATTGCAAACAAATTAACAGAATTAATTGGAAACACACCGTTGTTAGAATTAACTGATTATAACAAAGAAAAGGGTGCACAGGGAAAACTAATTGCAAAATTAGAATATTTTAATCCAGGTGGTAGTGTGAAAGATAGAATAGGTTATGCAATGATTAAGAGTGCAGAAGATAGCGGAATTATTAATAAAGATACAATAATCATTGAACCAACAAGTGGAAACACAGGAATTGCTCTAGCTTTTGTAGCTGCATCAAAAGGGTATAAATTAATTTTAACTATGCCAGATACAATGAGCATTGAGAGAAGAAATCTTCTTAAAGCTCTTGGTGCAGAATTAGTATTAACACCAGGAAAAGACGGAATGAAAGGTGCCATCAGAAAAGCCGAGGAACTATCAGCCCAAATATCTAATTCTTTTATTCCCCAACAATTTGAAAATGCTTCAAATCCAGAGATTCACAGGGTTACAACTGCAGAAGAAATATGGAATGATACAGATGGTAAGGTAGATATTTTTGTTGCAGGTGTTGGTACAGGTGGAACTGTTACAGGTGTTGGTGAAGCCTTAAAGAAAAAAAATCCTGATATAAAGGTAATTGCTGTGGAACCTTATGATTCTCCAGTATTATCTGGCGGAACTGTAGGACCACATAAAATTCAAGGGATAGGTGCTGGATTTGTTCCGAAAGTATTTAATATAGAAATTATTGACGAAATATACAAAGTAAATAATGAAGAGGCTTTTAAAACTGCTAGAGATTTAGCTAGGACTGAAGGACTAATAGTAGGTATATCCTCAGGGGCAGCAGCCTTTGCAGCTACACAAATAGCAAAGAGAACTGAAAATAAAGATAAAAATGTAGTGGTTCTTTTGCCAGATACTGGTGAAAGGTATTTATCAACACCGTTATTTCAAGAAGAAATTAGATGAAAATATAAATAAGGAGTTTTATTTTATGAAAAAAAGAAGTATTAGTATTTTAGTATTTTTGATATTAATAGCAATTACAGGTTCTACTTTTACTGGATGTACAAAAAAGCCAGCAGTTAAAACTGTAACTGACGCTAATGGCAAGACACTAAAAAAAGTTACTATTGGTCAAAATGGCGGCATATGTCAAGCACCTTTAATTATTGCTTATGAAAAGGGTTTTTATCAGGAAGAAGGGTTATCACCAGAACTAATTAAGGGTGATTACAACTCATTCAGGGATATGCTTGCTACTGGAAAATTAGATGTAACAGATGGACTTGTTGCTACCTGGTTAAAACCAATTGAGGGAGGATTAGATATTAATTTCGTTTTAGGAATCCATACTGGTTGTGTATCTATACTTACTGCAAAAAACTCTCAATATAATAAGCTAGCTGATTTAAAAGGTAAAACAATTGGTATAAGTGGTGGTATAGGTGGAGGTTCAATGAATTTAGCTTATAGAGCAATGTATAGAGATAAACTTGATGTTAAAGATTTTCAATTTAAGGATTATCCAAATGATCAGTTGATTACAGCACTTGAAAAAGGTGATGTTCAAGCAATAGTTATTGGTGATCAGTTAGGAACAACCTATACCAATGATGGAAGAACAAAAACTATTAGATCCAGTGCATTAGATTCAGATTTTAAAGACGAATATTGCTGCTTACTAGGCATAAGAGGCCAGCTTGTTAGAGAAGATCCTGAAACAGCTAAAGCAATAGTAAGAGCTGTTATTAAAGGTGCTAACTGGGTAAAGGATCATAAAAAAGAAACTGCACAAATTATGTCCGAAAAGAAATATGTAAATGGAAGTCCAGAATATCTTGAGCAATTATTAAACAATTATAATTATAAACCAAGTATAAGTGGTGGGCAGAATTCAGTTAGGGTTTCTATAGATGAATTTAAGAAATTAGGTGTATTAGATAAGAACCTAGATACAAAGAAAGAAACTGATAAGGTGTTCCATACCTTCAATGGATTAAAGGATAAATAATTAAGAGGATTTTTTTAGTATTAATTCATAAGAAACTTTTCATTGGTTTAGATGAAAAGTTTCTTAAAAAAGTAATTGGTGGTGAGAGCTTGAGTACTAATGAACTAACTATAAGCAAGTCTAAGATAAGTGAAAAATCAAAAAATAATACTTTTGAAATTATTAGATTGCTGTTGCCAATATTGGGGCTATTTATATTAGAAATAAATTATTTTTTTACACCTAATTATTTAGGTCAGCAGACTACTACAATTTATCCTACCATATCTGGAATTTTTGGTGCATTGTACTTGATTCTTTTAATTTTTTTTAGAGATAAGCAAATTTATAAAAATAAGATTAGTATTAAAACTATTTTATATGAGAAAGCACCATTGTATTTCGTAGTCTCTTTATTGTTCATATTTTGGGACACAATTACCCTTAAAACTGGTATTTTACCACTTCCGTATTTTCCATGGATGGATAGAATAATAAACTCTGCAATTACTGATAGAGCTATATTAGCTGCTAGTGTATCAGCCTCATTAAAATTGTTAGGCACTGGTTATATAGCTGGAGCCCTAATTGGGTTCATTACTGGTGTATTAGCCGGTTGGAATGAAAAGTGGAATTATTGGATTACGCCTCTAACTAAATTAATCGGACCAATTCCTGTAACAACATGGATACCTATAGTTATGCTTCTTGCTCCATCTAACTTTTCTGGCAGTGTATTTCTTATCGCTCTAGGCGTTTGGTTTCCTGTTAGTATAACCACTTCATCAGGTGTTTCTAGTGTAAGAAGAGCTTTTTTTGAAGTGGCCAAAACTTTAGGAGCAGATGAGAAATTCTTAATATTCAATGTTGCAATACCAGCTGCTCTGCCTAATGTTTTCATTGGACTCTTCCAGGGTATGGGTGTTGCTTGTGCAACCCTTATAGTGGCTGAAATGATGGGGGTAAAAGCAGGACTTGGCTGGTATATAACTTGGTCAATTGGTTGGGCTGAATATAGTAAGGTATTTGCAAGCATTTTGATAATTTGCATAACCTTCACTGCAGTAAATTCACTACTTAATGTTGTAAAGAATAAGGTACTTTCATGGCAAAAGGGGGTAGTTAAGTGAGTATTAATGAAGAAGCCTTAGGAGAAATCATAATTGAGGGTGTATCTAGAATATTTTCAAAACAAGATGGCACGTCTATTGCTGCTCTTGATGATATTAATTTAGATATAAAGCCTGGAGAATTTATTTCTTTAGTAGGCGCCAGTGGTTGTGGAAAATCAACATTGCTTAGAATGATAACAGGTCTAGATGCCCCTACCTATGGGAAAATCAATATGGATGGAGAAGAAATAGATAAGCCTCATTATTTGAGAGGGCTTGTATTCCAAGATCCAACGCTTTTTCCCTGGTTAACAGTAAAAGAAAATATTTCTGTTGGGTTAAAAGCAAGAAAAGTATTAAAGGATAAAGATGATGAGGTTGAAAGCTTTATAAAATTAATAGGACTCGATGGGTTTCAAAAGTCATATCCACATCAATTATCCGGTGGCATGGCTCAAAGAGTATCCTTAGCTAGAGCATTAGTTAATGAACCTAAGGTGCTTTTATTAGACGAACCCTTAGGTGCTCTAGACGCTTTCACTAGAATGAACATGCAGGATGAAATTTTAAATATTTGGGAGAAGAAAAAAACTACTATGATTCTCGTAACTCACGATGTAGATGAAGCAATTTATCTAAGTGACAGGATTGTAATAATGACTCCAAGACCAGGCAGGATTCAAAAAATTATTAATGTGGAAATGGGAAGACCAAGAAATAGAAATCATCCTGATTTTATAAGAATTCGTTCCAATATATTAGAAACACTTCATTTTGCTAAAGAAACAACACTAAGTTATTATTTATAAATATTTTTGTTAATAGGAGGATACTATGAATAAATTTGTTGATAGACCAAGATATGTTTGTGCTCTTGGAGGTGCCTTAGCTACCCTTAGAGCAATCCCACGGGCAATTCCCATAATCCATGCTTCAGCAGGTTGTGGAAGCAATATTTCAAATGCAATAGGACCTGGCGGCGGACATTATGGCAGCGGCTACGCATCAGGTATGTCACTACCCAGTTCTAACGTGGTAGAAAGAGATATAGTATTTGGAGGAGAAGATAGACTAAAAGAACAGATAGAAACTACTCTTGAATTAATGGATGGAGATCTATATGTTGTAGTAACTGGTTGTATGGTAGAAATGATTGGAGATGATGCTAAAGGTGTCACTTCAGAATTTTTAGATTATGAAAAGCCTGTTCTTGCTGTAGAAACAGGTGGTTTTAAAGGTAATTCTTTCACAGGATATGATTTATTACTAGAAACTTTATTCAAAGAGTTTGTTACTAAAAAAGAAGAGAAGAAACAAGACATAGTCAATATATTTGGGTTAGTCCCTGCTCAAGATGCTTTTTACAAAGGAAATTTAAGAGAGTTAAGAGCTTTACTGAAGAAACTTGGGTTTAAAGCTAATACTTTCTTTGGAGAAGGTGAAAATCTGGAAGATTTAAAAAATGCCGGGGATGCTAGGTTAAATATAGTAGTGTCGGATATATACGGAATTGAGCCTGCTAAAGTCTTCGAGGAAATTCATGAGACACCGTTTGTTACAGTTCCTTTTCCAATAGGTGCAAGACAAACTTCAGAGTTTTTGCAGGTTGTTGGTAAAGCTTTAGATGTTCAGGATGAGGTTATTGAAGAGGTTATTAAAGAAGAAAAAGAGACTTATTATGATTATTTTGAAAGAATATCAGATATTTTTAATGACATTGATTTTCAACGTTATGGAATTGTGGTTGGGGATGCCAATTATGCACCAGCAGTTAGTAAATTTATTTCTGATGAACTTGGTTGGCTGCCAGCTCTTACAGTTATAACAGATTTTTTAGAAGAAGAACAAGAAAAATTATTAAACTCAAGATTTGAAAATTATGCATCTGGACTTAAGCCTAAAGTAGTTTTTGATACAGATACCTCTGCGGTAAGAAGACATCTTCAGGCTATTTGGCCGCAAAATAATGGCAGCAAATATTTTGATTCCTTTGGACCAGCAGTAATAATAGGCAGCTCATTTGAAAGAGATATTTCTCAAGAATTTGGCTATCCGCTTCTTACACTTTCTTTTCCAGTAACCAATAGATCTGTTTTAAATAGTGCTTATGCAGGCTTTTCTGGTGGATTAAAACTAATTGAAGATTTAATAACCATACAAGTTAGTGGTAGATAAGAGGAGGATAAGATATGAATTATTTAAATGGCGAAGCAGCACCTATACGTGAAGAGAGATTAAATACAACTAATGCCTTTGGGGGAACTTGTACTGATTTGCAAACTTGTGCAGGAAAAAAAGGTTGTCTTAATGGATTTCAAAGAAGCTTTGCACAGACTCAAGGGTGTCAATTTACACTAAGCCTTGCAATACTTAATACACTGCGTAATGCTGTTATTATAATGCATGCACCAATAGGCTGTGGTGGTTGTAGTATTGCAACAGCTGGAGTTAGCAAAACTTTTAGACGACTAAGAGATCCAAATGCTCAAGGTCTTATTTGGTTAAACACAAATCTTAATGAAGCAGATGTAATAAGTGGTGGAGAAACTAAACTGAAGGAAGCTATTTTGTATGCGGAAAAAGAATTCAGACCTGATGCAATTGTTGTTGCAAGTGGATGTGTACCTGCGTTAATTGGGGACGATGTCGATGCAGTTTTATCTCAATTACAAGGAGAAGTAGCAGCAACCTTAGTACCTGTACATTGTGCTGGATTTAAGACAAAAATTATGGCTACAGCTTACGATTCAGTTTATCATGGGATATTAAAGAAACTGGTTAAAGATCCTGAAGAAGTAGAGAGAGCCTATGAAGATGAATTAGAACAATTAAAAGAAAAATTTAGATTAAGCCGTACTGTTAATGTGTTAAATGTTTCTTCAATGAGCAGATTGGATGAATTAGAACTTGAAAGATTGTTGACTGCACTAGGACTTACCGTTAGATTTTTGCCATGCTATGCAGAACCTGAAACCTTTACACATGTATCAGAAGCAGCTCTGAATATAAGTATATGTGCTACTCATGATGATTATTTTATTAATCATATACGAGAAATATATGGTATTCCATTTGTGCTCAAGACAATTCCTATTGGAAGAAAAAATACTGACCTTTGGATCAGGGATATTGCCAGCTATTTCGGCCTGGAACAAGAAGCGGAGCGATTGATAGAAAAGGAAAATAAAGATTTAAATGAAGCCTTAGAGCCATTTAGACATAAACTAAAAGGTAAAACAGCATATTTAGCTGGCGGAGAGATAAGAATTTTATCTACAGCCGAATTATTAATTGATTTAGGTATGGAGGTAATTGGCGTCAAGGGTTATCACTATGATGAATTTGCAGATCCTCTAATTGACGTATTACCAAATAAAGATAAAATTACTTTTAATGCTGCAACTGGTCAACCTTTTGAATTGGCTAACCTCTTAGAAAAAACTAAACCAGATGTAGTTATAGGGCATTCTGGTGGTAACAGCATGGTTGCAAAACAAGGCATTCCGGTGCTTCCTTTATTTGGGCCCACATATAATTATTTGGGATATTCAGGCTCTTTTGAAATTACCAGAAGATTGAATAGGTTATTTAAAAATACAATGTTCAATAAAAATATTTCAGAAAATACTAAGCTTCCATATAAGAAAGAATGGTATGAAAAAGATCCTTTCCATTATATAAAGAATCAAGATGAAATAGTTTAATTTAAATTATAGAAATTTAACAACTTAATAATTAATAATATTTTTAGAATAGATGGAGGAATCATAAATGGCTAAAAAAATCAAACAAATAGCAATATACGGAAAAGGTGGAATTGGTAAATCCACTACAACTTCAAATATAACTGCGGCGCTATCAACTATGGGGTTAAAGGTTATGCAATTTGGATGTGACCCTAAGAGTGATTCAACAAATACCTTAAGAGATGGTACTTATATACCAACAGTATTAGATACTTTGCGTGCGAAAAATAAAGTAAATGCTCATGATGTAATATTTGAAGGCTTTCATGGAATCTATTGTGTTGAAGCCGGCGGACCAGCACCAGGTGTTGGTTGTGCAGGAAGAGGAATAATCACTGCTGTAGAATTATTTAAGCAACAAAAGATATTTGAGGAATTAGATTTAGATGTTGTTATTTACGACGTTTTAGGAGACGTTGTTTGCGGAGGCTTTGCAGTACCAATTCGTGAAGGTATTGCAGAGCATGTATTTACGGTTTCTTCTTCAGACTTCATGTCTGTATATGCGTCAAATAATTTATTTAAGGGTATACAAAAATATTCAAAATCAGGTGGGGCATTGCTTGGTGGAGTTATCGCAAATTCAATTAATCATGATTATTCAAAGGCAATAATTGACGATTTTGCTTTACAAACAAATACTCAAATTATGCAGTATATTCCGCGTTCAGTAACAGTTACACAAAGTGAATTGCAGGGTAAAACTACAATAGAAGCAGCACCATACTCAGAGCAAGCACAAGTTTACAGAGAGCTTGCAACGAGAATTGCAGAGCATACAGAGTCAAAAGTACCTTCACCGTTGGGGATAGAAGAACTAAAACAATGGGCTTCTAAGTGGAGTACCCAATTATTAGAACTAGAATCAAAAGGTGCAGTATTAAGCCCAACATTAACTTCATAATAAAAAATATTTTTTAATTAAACCAATTTGAAAATGTAAGTATCTTTATTTTAGAAGAAACCTCATTTTCAGGTTGGTTTTATTTCACATATTAAACCTAGTAAACAAATTAACATTGTAGGTATTTAAATATATACTGGAAATATTTAATATATCAAATTAATTGTTTAAAATTAATAAAAGATTGAATTTGGTGAGGTTTTTCTATGAATAAAAATGAAAAAACAGTACTTGTTGTAGATGATGAAGAAAAAATAAGCGAAGTTGTAAAGGCATATCTCGAACATGACGGTTATTTAGTTGTCACAGCTTTTAATGGAAAAGCTGCGCTAGATGCATATGAAATTTTAAATCCGTCTCTTATTATTTTGGATTTGATGCTTCCTGATATATCTGGAACTGAAATTTGCAAAATATTAAGAGAAAGATCAAAAGTACCTATAATAATGCTTACTGCAAGAACTGGTGAAGAAGATATATTGAATGGACTGGATATTGGGGCTGATGATTATGTAACCAAGCCTTTTAGTCCAAAGCAGCTTGTTGCAAGAGTGAAAGCTCTTTTTAGACGCTCAGAAGCTGAAAATCATCGGTTATCAAGTGTGAAGTCATTTAATAATGGAGATTTAGTAATTAATACATCAAATTATGAAGTAATAAAGAATAAATCATTAATAAATCTTACACCAATTGAGTATAAAATACTGATTACTCTGGCTAAGCGACCTTTTAAGGTTTTTACCAGAGATGAATTAATTTATTTCGCTTTTGAAGGAAAATATGAGGGCTATGAAAGGACCATAGATTCACATATAAAGAACTTACGACAAAAAATTGAGACTAATTCTAAAAATCCGGACTATATTCTAACAATTCGCGGCATAGGCTATAAATTTGGAGGGATTGAGTCAGTTGAAAATATTTATGAAGCATAGTTTAAGAACTAGACTAGCATTATCCTACGCATTTGTTGCAATTGTTTGTATATTGATTATAAGTATTGCAACAAATGTGTTTATGGAAAAAAGGTTTCGTGTATATACTATTCAGAATCAGGAACGTAAAAATGAGCAGCTAGTAAATTTAATAAGTAAACAATATGATGGAAGGGGGGATTGGGATTATAACTCTATTAACGATATAGGGGTTAATGCCATAGGCCAAGGAATGATTATAAAAATAAGCGATATTTCTGGTAAAGTACTCTTGGACGCATCACTGCATAATAATGGGCTATGCAAGCAAATGTTAGAACATATGGCTGAGAATATGAACAAATATTATCCTTACTGGAACGGAAAATATCAGGTAAAATCATATCCCATCAATTATAAAGGCAGTAAGGTTGCAATTTTAGAGGTAGGGTATTACGGTCCATTTTATTACAATGATAATGATATTGCCTTTATCGGCACATTAAACAAGCTGCTTATTAGTGTAGGTGTTTTTTCATTGGCTTTTGCTTTGATTTTAGGTGCATTAATGGCGAAGTATTTAAGTACTCCAATTGTAAGAGTAATTAGAACGGCTGAGAATATATCTAGTGGCTATTTAAAAAATAGAGTTATTGAAAAGTCTAAGGTAAATGAAATTAATCTTCTTACTTCAACGATAAATAATCTTGCATCAACTTTAGAGAAGCAAGAAATTTTGAGAAAAAGAATGTCTGCTGATGTAGCACATGAATTAAGAACACCTCTTACTACTCTTCAAGGTAATATTGAAGGGATGATTGATGGAATATGGAATACAGATAAAGAAAGACTTAAAAGCTGTTATGAAGAGATAGTTAGAATAATAGGATTGGTTGGAAAACTAGAGAAATTAGCTGAATATGAAAGTGATTCTTATAAGCTGAATAAAACAAAGTATAATATTTTACATCAAGTTCAAAGTATTAAATATAATTTTGAATCTGATTTCATCAGTAAGGGTGTAAAATTAAATATCTCTGGCAAAAATGAAATAGTTTTTGCAGATAAAGATAAAATTAGTCAGGTTATTATTAACCTTTTATCTAATGCGCTAAAATATACTCCTACCGGTGGGGAAGTAGAGATTAGTGTTGTTTCTAAAAAAGATACCTTGGAGCTGATTATAAAGGATACTGGGCAAGGTATTTTACAAGAAGATTTACCTTATATCTTTGAAAGGTTTTATCGTGCTGATAAATCAAGAAATAGGCTTACCGGTGGAAGTGGAATAGGCTTAACTATTGTAAAAGCAATAATTGATGCTCATGAGGGAACAATAACTGTTGAAAGCGATCCTAATAGAGAAACCAAATTTATAGTATCCCTGCCTAAAAATTAAAACAAAATAATGCTTTAAGCTAGGTATTGTTGTAAATTATGAAAATACCCAGCTTAAATTTATAAAAAGTATATTCCATATAAAATACGTATAATCTCCATAAAATCTCCATAAATACAAAGTATAATATTATATTTTAATTATTGACAAAGTGTTAAAAGTATATTATTATTAAATCATACTAATACTATAGAAATACTAAGAAAAGAATTCCTTATTTATTGTTGACCAGAAAACTGGAGACTAGGTAATTTTTCAATTTGAAAAGTTACCTAGTCTTTTTTTCTTAAGTGGTTAGGATGTGAATAAAATGGTAAGTAAATGCTATTCAAAGCAAATCAAAAAGATTTTAAGGAGAGTGAGGAACATATGAGTAAAAAATTCTATTCAATTGCATTAAGACTTTATAAAGGTTTCAACAATTTCAGAAAAACAAATAATTTTGTAGCGAGGTGTTAATTGTGAAGAAAATAAATTTGAAACAAATAATAATTTTTACAGCTGCTTTTATATTAGGGGTATTTATTATAGTAGGTGAGGGAGCTTACAAAAAAGTTTTAGCTAAAGAATCTGTAAATTTAGTACTTGCTTTACCAAGTGATAAGGCAAAACCTATAGTTTATGACATAGCAAAAGAAGGACTTCCTAAAAGATTAGCTCAACCAGGCAGCATTTCTATTGCTGCAGGACATGGGGCTGCTGGAGTAATTAATAAGAGTAAGAAGCCTATAGCTCTACAAATAAAGGTTAGTGGTATACAAGGGAATGTGCAATTAACTTCCACAGATCCTTCTTTTAATATAGAAACAGGTAAATTCCAGAAAGCTATTCAACCAGGTAAACAAATAAGTATAAGCGTAACTTTAGATATTCCTCGTGGTGAGTTAAATAAGAAAACAATTAGTGAAGGGAGAATAGAGTTTATAGATTATACAAACGGTAATGTTATTGCTGCACTTCCGCTAAAAGTAATAAATTCAAGGGAAAATTAAAAATAATAAAAAATGTTTTACAGATAAAGGGGGGGATTTATTAATATGAAAATTTCCAACAAGTACTTATTAAAAAGATCAATTTGGTATCTGGCAGGATTTGTGATGTTTTATGCTCCATTTGCACTTTTCCAAAAGCTACTCATTTCAACGTTTGGTTTAACAGGTAATACTGATATTCATGGTGCCTGCTTTAGAATGGGCATACAAGGATTGTTTACAGGCAAAAGCCTTAACTTACTTACTACATCAGGAATTATAGTGTTATTATTACTAGTTTCAGCTCTGTTAATTGGTCCAATATTTTGTGGACGTTTTTGTATAGCTGGTGCATTCTCAGAATATTTAAGTCGTATTGTACCAGAAAAATTTAAATTTAATTGGCAAAAACATTTAGATCCTACACCTGTGCGATATGGTGTTTTAGCTGGATTTTTAATAGGACCATTTTTCGGTCTTTCAGCAATGTGCGCTTATTGTAATTACTCATTTTTTCAAAAATTAACGCTAGGTATTACTACTTTTGATTTAGGTGTATTAGGTTCTACTACAATATTAACTGCTTTTATTTGGCTGATAGTTTTGGGGGCCTTCGCAAAGGGAGGAAGAGGGTATTGCAGTTATTTATGTCCTATAGGAGCAACTCAAAGTTTACTTCATAGTATAGGTGCAAAACTAGGAATTACTTATAAACTTAGATATTCACCAGAAAAATGCGCAAATTGTAATTTATGTGTAAAGGATTGTCCTATGGGTGCATTGCAGAGTTCAAAAAATGGTCTTAAATACAATATACATAATTGTATAACCTGCCATCAGTGTGAGCATGTATGCCCTAAAAAGGCAATATCTTACGGAAGAGGCAAAGGAAATTGGGATAAGAATAATACCTCAAATCAAAAAATCAACCTACCAGAAGTTACTGTATAAGAGACTAACTATATGAAGTCAAGATAATTTTAAAAGAAAAATTAGATTTTTAGTTCTTAAAAAAGTGCATGACAAATAAAGCAACCAAGTTGCCATTTTAAAAAAGTTAGGATTACATTTGCGGAACAAATGAGGTATT
>JAUZPI010000319.1 GCA_030706015.1 Bacillota bacterium | reverse complement strand
ATTAACTATTTCTCTGGCTGCGCCCTCATCAGTTATGAGCACACTATTTCTATTATTTATCTGAGTAGCAACTATAGCTTCTGCTTTATTTCTTGAACCTGCTACAGCCACTAAGAAATTTACTTTCTTTAAATCTTTATCCTTAAGTCCAATTGTAGGGTTTGAGTAAACCACTTCTCCATTTTTATTAAAATAGTAACCAAATGCTTCCCCAACAGCACCCTTATTTAAAAGAGCGTCTGTTTCTTCTAAACTGCAACCTCTTCTTACACACATTTTATCTGCCCTACCTACACCGTAGATAAGGATGTCCGCATTATGTAAACTATCTATTACATCCTTAACACTTTTCTCGTTTAAGATAGTGTTAAGTGCCGCGTCACTTATATTATCTGGTACATGAAGCAATTTATAACTTCCTCCCAGTTTGTTTGCAAGACTTGCAGTCAAGGTATTGGCCTGTGTTTCCACATTTTTGCCCATACCACCTCTAGCTGGCACCACCAATATATCTTTGTGAGCAAGGGTTTTAGGCATATTATCAATTACCTTCTTGATGGTACTACCGCCGGTTAATGCCACAATTGAGCTGTCTTTCACTAGACCCTTTATATATTTCGCTGCGCTTTTTCCTAGTTCTTCTAAAACTGTCCTATCTTCTTCTATGTCACCAGGAACAACTATTACATCTTTCAAATTCAGATGCTGCTTTATTAACTGTTCAATTTCTGATAAACCTTTGAATTCATGTATAAAACTCTTAAGCTTATCAATTATTTCTTCCCCTTCTTGGGTAACAGTCATACCAGAAGTATCAATATCAATTAAATTTTGTTTTTTTAAAAAATTTATTTCAGTTCTTACTACTCTCTCACCTAATTCTAAGCTGTTAGCTAATATTCTGCGTCCTATAGGCTGTTTGTAGTATATTGTCCTTAGTATATTGTACCTTTTTTGCAACAATTCCATAAGTTCTGGAACTATTTTCTGCTGTAATTTAAGTATCTCTTGCAAAATAACACCCCTCTGGTCTTGCAATGTCCCAGCAGCTACTCTCATGTCCCACATCTTT
>JAUZPI010000318.1 GCA_030706015.1 Bacillota bacterium | reverse complement strand
GTAACAAACTCATCATCAATTTGAACTTTACTTTTGTTAAATACTTTACGGTGAATTCGATTATGTCTTACGTAGCCTCCCCAATACTCAAAGGTAATCAAATGGTCCTGTTCATAAACTTCATAAGTTTGAATTGAAGAAACGTCGGACCTCCATTCTCCAACTAAGTGTGTATCTGTCAAATAAACAACCAATTGATATACGTTTTTGGTTTCATTTTTTATTTGTAAATCAAGATAGTTGTATGCACACGTAGCTCCGCTTCCAAAAGGCTGTCTTCTATTTGAATCTGGAAATACGTCATAGCTATGACGATATCTTTCTGTGACAGTTAATGGAGAGTGTAAAGTCATCCAATAAATTAAATTTGATAATTGACATAACCCTCCACCTACTCCCGTTTTAACCTTTCCATAATGTAATACCATACCATCGACATACCCTTTTCTCTTCGTTGTATTTCCAAGTAAACGCCAATAAGAGAAGGTTTCACCAGGTTTAATAATTACTTTATTTAATTTTTTTGATGCTATTTTGAGATTGTTTACTTTATTATTCTGTAACCACATATCAACATCTTTCAATTCTCGAAGTAGTATTGTTCGATGATTAAAAATTAGATGTTCTAATAAGTTATTGTCTTTAGTTACCGCATATTTCTTATTACCTATGAACCAATCTTTGTATCTCTTTAAACGGTAATATTTCGTTCCAAGAAAAATTCTAAAAGGACTTCTTTTAATCGGCTTTAGCGATTCCAAATTTCACCCTCCTAAAAAATGTGGCGATTTGAAAAAAAACATTATTTCTGCTGATTAATTCTATAAAAAATTTACATCTTCAAATATACAAAACTATTACAAACCTAAATATTCTTTCATTATCGGTCTAATTCCTTCTTCCACTAACATGCTCCGTTAGCAGAATGGCGGTTTTGTCTATTCTTTATTTAATTTACTTTTTTATCATCACCTGTCCACTCCGTTTTTTTGTGATGGCATATATTATTATTGCCACCGAAAGCCCCCTAGATTAATTACCTCCGGAGAAACGTTTGCATATATTGCAGACGCT
>JAUZPI010000317.1 GCA_030706015.1 Bacillota bacterium | reverse complement strand
GTTAGTTACATTTGCTTCTCTTTCTTCAAGAGTTTCTCCACAACAAACTATTGGGATTATGTTATGAGCAAATGCAGCCTTAGCTTTCTTGTTTATAGCTTCATCTGTTTCATTGAAGTATTGTCTTCTTTCACTGTGTCCAAGAACTACATATTCTACTCCTAATTCTTGAAGCATACCTGGAGCTATTTCTCCTGTGAAAGCACCACTTTCTTCAAAATGCATGTTTTGAGCTCCAACTTTTATGTTTGTTCCTGCAGCTGCTTTTACTACAGCATCTAATGCTACATACGGAGCACATACAACTACATCAACTTTTGCATCTTTTACTAATGGTTTTAATTCTTCTATTAATGCTACTGATTGTGCTACAGTATTATTCATTTTCCAGTTTCCAGCTATTATTGGCTTTCTCATTTAGAACACTCCTTTAATTTGAGTGCTATAATCTATATCTTAATATAATTATAACACTTCTGTTTAATTTGTAAATACTATTTAGTAATAATTATTATTAATTACACAAATTATCTTAATATGATAATCCTAGTCTCCTATGTAATATGTGTACATACAAAGTGTATGTAATTTAAACAAAGTTCCCTTTAAAAAATTACATACACTATATATTTATAGTAATTAATTATTTATCGTTAAGTGCAACGATACCTGGAAGTTCTTTTCCTTCTAAGAATTCAAGTGAAGCTCCTCCACCAGTTGAGATGTGAGTCATCTTGTCTCCGAATCCTAATATGTTAACAGCAGCAGCACTGTCTCCACCACCGATTACAGTTGTAGCATCTGCATCAGCCATAGCTTTAGCAACAGCTATAGTACCTTTTGCGAAGTTTTCGAATTCGAATACTCCCATTGGTCCGTTCCAAATAACTGTCTTAGCTTCTTTAACAGCATTTGCATAAACTTCTGCAGTCTTAGGTCCGATATCAAGTCCCATGTATCCTTCTGGAATGTTAGCATCTTCAGTAGTAACTGGAGTTGTTTCAGCTTTGAATTCTGCTCCAACTACGTTGTCTATAGGAAGTAATAATTTAACTCCCTTAGCAGCAGCTTTATC
>JAUZPI010000316.1 GCA_030706015.1 Bacillota bacterium | reverse complement strand
TCATCACAAGAACTACATCATTTCCTGCCAAAGAAAATACAGCAGTAACGTCCATGTCATTGAAAGGGTAGTCAACTCCCTTACCCTTAACAGTTACACTATCTCCAGTGGAAGATGTTTGTATACTATTTTCCGGGGTGTCTACAGTTAAATTCAATTTGTTGTCTGGAAAGAACTGCTTAGATATATTATCTATAGCTGTTGAATTTAATTTTGAGGTGTCAAGAACAAAATTACCGGCGTCAACACTGCCTGCCAATGTGTCTTTTAAAGAATTTATATCCATAATCTCACCGCTGCTTTCTTTTTATTTTTATGTACTTTAGCTGATTGTAATTGGCAAGTTTCCCATAGACCCAGTTTCCCATATGTCCTTGTCAGCCTGCGCTCTATATAGATAAAAGCCGGTATTCTTAAAGCCAAAGAATGCTGTACTGCCTTTTATACCTGCATCTGCAGTATCTGAAAGCCAAGTAAATGTGCGGCTGTCATTAAGAATATAGGCATAGCCTTTTTTCTTCCATAGATCCAATATAGCCTGAAAGTTTTTGAAGTCCTTGTGATCTGGATATGCTTCATCATTATCCTTCCAGTAATCCACAATAACCTTTTCTTTAGCATCTACAGCTGCTAACCTGCTGGCGCTGTACCATGCATTTAAAACCTTATACCTTGGAAGACAATAAGAATCATTAATAAGACCTACACTAATTATGAGTTGTTCGGGATTTATATGCTTTATGAAGGCAGACTTGGATATACATTCTTCACTGCCGTGGTGTGGTATTTGAAAAATAGATAAGTTTTTTATGGTATCGGTATTCTTATAGGTTTTATATAAGAAATCCTGTGTCTCAACAGTTGAATCTCCTGTTAGTAGGATCTTTTCATCACCTATGGTTAGAAGTGTAACAAGACTTGCTGCATTGGTATTTAAAGGCACAGCTTTATCTCTAAGTACATTTCCAGCAATAATATCAATAGACCAATTTTTTTTGCCTACTGTGGTAATTCCTTTGGTAACATTAAAGCCTGTCATCTTTGTTTCGGTATACTCTTGGTAATCATTATTTTTCTTTTGC
>JAUZPI010000315.1 GCA_030706015.1 Bacillota bacterium | reverse complement strand
GAAGAGCTTCGTAAACCTGAAGTTCAAAGGAAATTTACTATTGTAAGTGCATTATTAGGTTTTGTTCTTTTTATTGAAGCTTCAATTCATATTATTATGGCTTTTGTTTTACCAACTGTTACCTATCTTTATATGTCAAAGCTAGTAACCTTCGGAAGTATTTTAGTCTTATTCGTTAGTGTAAGAATATTTTTGCCAAGGATTAATAATAAATGAATATCGATACCCATTAGCAGCTAACATGATTTCTGATTTTCACTAGAATAATTTTTGTTTTTCTCTTTAGCTGATTTGAAAGAAGTTCTTAATAATTGAATACCTATTATTCCAAAAAACACACTAAAAATTTTACTTAACATATACTCATTAAGCATATTAGCTAGATGTGAGCCTAAAAAGCTGCCCATAATACCACCAATGGCTAAATAAATACCAACCTTATAATTTATCAAACCGTTCTTATGATGTTTTCCAGCACCTACAAAGGCTGTTGGAATAATAGCGGCCAATGCTGCGGCTTGAGCAGCATGTTGTGATACATGTAGTAATGACATAGAAATAACCACCATAAGCGCACCGCCGCCTATGCCCAATAATCCACTAAGAGTACCAGTAATTATACCTGTCAATATTCCCAATATTATAGTTACAAGCATTAAAAACCAACTCCCATCTTTATTGCTGTGAAGATACATATTACAGCAAGGATTCGTTTTAGTATATTCGCATTAACATAAGGCATTAGAGAGGAAGCAATATATGCACCAATTACTCCGCCTATAGAAAGTAAATAAGCTAAGTAAATATTTAAATTGCCATAACTACTGTAAACCGCAGCACTTACTACTGCGAGAGGTGCAATAGCGGCTAGTGAAGTAGCCTGAGCTTTATGTTGTGATAATCCTAAAAAAGATATCATACAAGGAATCATTATAATCCCGCCTCCAATACCAATTAACCCAGCACCAATTCCTCCAGCTACTCCAATTGATATAGATTTAATTTCATCTGTCATAAATTCATACATCCTTTCTATTTACATATCAAAATCAACTTTCATTTCATTCAAAATTTCTGATACCAATTTGACAGTTTCATGGTCATCATCTTT
>JAUZPI010000314.1 GCA_030706015.1 Bacillota bacterium | reverse complement strand
TTAGTGGCCTTCAATCCATTCTACTTTAGGGCAGACATAGGAGTAACTATAGGTGCCTCCTTAAGAGTAAATCTTTTATTTACAACGGTAACCTTTAGCGTGGAGCTTGGAGCAACAATGGGATTGTGGGGACCTCCTACAGGGGGTAAGGTACATGTCTCTTGGTTTATAATATCATTTACAATAAATTTTGGAGCAGATGAAGACCCTAAGTTAAATAGTCCAGCAGTATGGCAGGACTTCAAGCCTCTGATTCCAGAACTTTCAAGTATTTGCAGCTTACAAGCAAATAACGGATTATCCAAGACTATAGATAAGGATGCGGCAGGAGAAAAGAAGATATGGATCGTGCGTGCCGGAGATTTTTCGTTTTACTCACAGACAGCTATACCTTTCAGTGATTTTGTGTGCAAATCCAGTAATACTGTAAAAGCCACAAAGGATAGTGAAAACAATCAGCCTTATAACGTGATGATAAGGATAATGAATAAAACCAATGTAAAGTCCATACATGAAATTTCTATTTTAAGAGATGGAAAAGAATTCGATGTATCGGCGTGGAGTATAAAGCCATATTATCAGGATGTACCTTCTGCTCTTTGGGGTAAACCCCTTACAGATGGCAATGGTGAGTTTATACGAAATCCAGAGGTGCCAAGCAATGATACTGTGCCCCAGGCACCAGTTGGCTTAAATGTTGTACCTCCATTGCCAGTTTTGGGTTATTCAGCTGGTGAGATGATTTTTGATGTATTTAAATATGATGATATCCTGCCAAATGGAGAAATACCTATTTCTAAAGCCTCTCCAGCAGGGGGATTTGTACCTGCATATGCCAGTGATACTATTGAAAAAATATCAGGAATCATGGATAGCAGTGAGGGTGGAGCTAAGTCATGCAGAGACAGTATATATGATGTGCTTATACAGACAGGATTGTATGATGGAACAAATGGAACATTGAACAATCTAGCAGCTAATTCTGCACAGCTTTACACAGATGAACCCTTGAAGCTATAAGGAACTTTATAGGTGATGGTTAAAGAGTAGGGAGGAGAATGATCTATGTCAAATGATATCAAGATTGGAGATATAAAATTTTATGATAATTA
>JAUZPI010000313.1 GCA_030706015.1 Bacillota bacterium | reverse complement strand
TCACAAAATAAAAGGATTGCTATAATTGTAAAGCAATTTGTATCTGGTGACCATAGCCTAAAGGTAACACCCGTTCCCATACCGAACACGAAGGTTAAGCTTTAGAGCGCCGATGGTACTGCAGGGGAGGCCCTGTGGAAGAGTAGGTAATCGCCAGGTAAGCGAAAGTATCAAGAGAGATCTTGGTACTTTTTATTTTTTGGCTATGTTTTAAATCAATGTTGAAAATAGATATGTTATTACTGATATGCTATAATTAATCCATATTTATAAATTTGGATGTCGTATTATGGCAAATATTAAGTCTTTGATTTCTCAGATATTCAAAAACTATCAGTAACTCAACAGGAGCAGTTGCTTTCTTATAAGACAATGATTATTTATATATGATGGGGGAGAATAATAACATGAGAATAGCAACAAACCATGTAATAATTCGAGATTTTGAGAGGAAAGACTCAGAAAATCTCTATAGAACTGTTAGACAAAAGAATATTCTTCGTTTCATGCCTGATTGGGCAGAAAACAGTAATTCACCACAATCCTATTTTGGATATATTGATTGGCACCAAGCTAAAAAAAATTCAACAGATATTTATGAAAACAAAAGATATGCAATCGCATTACCTGATACAGATGAGATGATAGGAATGGTTGGCATGGGGTTGGAAGATACATTGAATGAAGTTGAGATAGCTTATTTTATGTCAGAAAAATATCAGAGGAAGGGATACACGGAAGAAGCAGTAAATGCCTTAGTCAATTGGTGCTTTAGTATGTCAGATATAAAGTATCTTATATTGACTATTGATTGTGCAAATATATCTTCTTGCCATCTTGCAGAGAAATGTGGTTTTGAATTATTTGAAAAACGAACCCCTATCGGACATAAACAACCGAACATGGAAAGTGATAGTTACTTCTACTATAGAAAATATAGAGGTTAGTAATAAATACCAATCACTTTTCTTGTAAATTGAATTAAGGGGGCTGTCGCATTAGCATAAAAAATATGCTGAGGCGGCAGCCTCCTTTTAACGTTTTGTGGAAATTTGTATAGTGATTTAAGATACGATATACTCTATAAATAAAAAATTGCGCACTTTAATAAGCCCTAGCTGATA
>JAUZPI010000312.1 GCA_030706015.1 Bacillota bacterium | reverse complement strand
TTACACTAGAAGATATACAAAATACTCTAGGAATATCCTTTAATAACGCTAAGAGGCTATCTAAGCATTTTAAATGTGAAAAAGGATATTACACTAGGGAAAGTATAATAAGGGCTTGTATGAGCGATAAAATGATATTAGAGGGTGAGTAAATGAATAGTAAAACTTTTGCAGACGTAAAAAAGTTACTAGATAATTGTCAAGCCTTAGATAAAGAAGAGTCCATTAAAAGGTTAATTAGTGGATTTAAAATAACTAGAGAAAAAGCACTTGAATACTACAGCGATTGGCGAAAAGACTTTATGAAAGGTTTGAATATACAAGCTTTATATCCTAAATTTCAACCTGTAGGGATTATAGTGAGAACCGATAGTGCTATGTATGAGATAACCACAGAAAAAATAAAGATACTTAAAGAATATACGGTTTTTAAATCCTGCATAATTCCAGATGAAATCTTAGACCTAGATAAAATCAGAAAAGATTTAATTAGCAAGCACCATTTGGGGTACATCGGAAATGAGTAATTTATCGGCACATGAAAAAGCGCAACTTACAGTAAAAGCCTTGCAGGAGAGGAAGAAGAAAAAGCTAAACGCAGAAAAAGAAGCTAATCAAGTTAAATTTGGTCGAGTAATGGATAGCATCAATAAACATAACAAAAGATTTTATTAAAAGAGGGTAAAAGTATGGAGAATGAGGGAAAAGTGGTCTTAGATGTAGTAACTATCAATAAAGAGATATACGAAAGTGGCAAAAGACTCCTAAAAGGGAGTGAAAGTTTATTCAGTTTGGCGAAGAAGATGGCAGAAACGGAGCAAGCTTATAGAAAAGCACTCTCTCTTGAAATAATAAAATTAAGAGAGGAAAGAATACAAGCTACGCTTATACCAGACATAGCACGTGGAAATACAAGTGAGTTAAAATTTGAGAGGGATTTAGCAGAGGCAAGATATAAAAGTGCTAGAGATAGCTTGGAGGCTATACAAGCCCAAATGAATGGATTACAAACTATTAACAAATATTTAGAGAATATATAGAGGTGATTGGTATGTTTAAAGATGAAATATTAGCTATTTTATTAGGCTACAAAACATTAGCTGAGATGGATTTCGCAGCACTTACAGATGATGAAAGA
>JAUZPI010000311.1 GCA_030706015.1 Bacillota bacterium | reverse complement strand
AGTGCAAGAGAAGAAGGAATAGAGAAAGGCAAGGAAGAAACAGCAAAGAACTTATTACTAATGGGATTAGATATTGAGTTTATTACAGAAGCAACTAAATTGGATAAAAAACAAATAGAAGAAATAAAGAAGAATTTAAATTAACAAAGGAAAACGCATCGGCTAACAAAACATTCACGTCCGACTTGTCTTTACTTTGGAGAAGGTTTTTATAGTAAGCCAAGTCAAACCCCTCAGCCTAAGATAAGAGCTATCTAAGGCTGAGGGGTTTCGTGAATGTAAAACGTTAGTAGAAAAGTCATATTTTATAAGGTCGCTCGCCGTTATAGGAGTAATAAGTATAATTGAATTTGATATAATTCTACATAATTTGCAAAATTTAAGGTGATTTTTATATATTGCAAGGAGGAAGTATTATTGAAGATAGTTTTTATGGGAACTCCAGATTTTGCAGTTCCTTCATTAGAAAAGTTAGAAGAAAAGTTTGGCATAAGTGCAATTGTAACACAGCCCGATAAACCTAGTGGAAGAGGAAATAAAGTAACAATTTCACCGGTTAAAGAGGTAGGATTAGCTCATAAGATCCCAATTTTTCAGCCTGAAAAGATAAGAAGGGAAACTGAAATTATAGATAGATTAAAAGAAATAGCCCCTGACTTTATTGTTGTAGTAGCATTTGGTCAAATTATACCTAAGCAAATACTTGATATGCCAAGATATGGTTGCATTAATTTACATGCATCCTTACTTCCAAAGTATAGGGGTTCTTCACCAATAAACTGGACATTAATAAATGGTGAGCATAAAACTGGCAATACTACTATTTTAATGGATACCGGTATAGATACAGGCGATATATTCTTGAAAAACGAGGTGAATATTTCTGAATCTATGTCAGCAGGCGAATTGTATAACATTTTAAAAACAAGCGGTGCTGATCTGTTAGTCGAAACAATAAACGGAATTGCCAAAGGTAATATCAGTAGGGTAAAACAACAGGATAATGAAAGTTCGTACGTACAATTGCTGGATAAACAGATGGCAAAAATAAATTGGCATGATAGTTGTATTAACATACACAATTTAATAAGAGGACTAAGTGCGTGGCCATACAAAAATATGAATTCATGGCCGACTGCGTATACAAATT
>JAUZPI010000310.1 GCA_030706015.1 Bacillota bacterium | reverse complement strand
TAGAGATGATAGTAGGAATAATGGGAATAATAAAGGCAGGAGGAGCATATCTGCCAATAGATCCAGAATATCCGAAGGAAAGAATAGAATATATGCTGGAAGACAGCAAGGCAGATATTTTGTTAACGCAAACACATCTAGTAGATAAGAGTGAGTTTAGTGGGAACATAATAGAGATAGACAGAGAAGATTTGTATGTAGGAGATAGTAGTAATCTAGAGAAGATAAATATATCAAATGACTTAGCATATGTAATCTATACATCGGGAACAACAGGAAATGCAAAAGGTGTAATGATAATGCATTTCAGCGTAGTAAGTTATTGCAATTGCATGAAGGAAAAGGCATCTATAACAGTAGAAGATGAAACAGCGTTGTTATCCTCATATAGTTTTGATTTAGGATATACAACAGTATTTACCTCATTAACAAGTGGAATTGCTTTGAATATTTTACCTGAAGATAAGTATAAAGACCCTAAAAAATTACTAGAGTATTTGGAGGATGATATCACTTATATTAAAATTACACCTTCACTATTTAATTTAATCATTAATTGTGAAGATATTGAAAGAATATTTAATAATAGCAAGTTGAGGTTAATAATATTAGGTGGTGAATCAATAAATATAAAAGATATTAAACAATTTAATCTTATAAATAAAGGGAATAAGATTAAACTAATGAATCATTATGGACCAACGGAAAGTACTATTGGTTGTGTTACAACAATGATTAAGAAAGAAAGAATTGAAGAATTCAAAAACGTAATTGGGAAACCACTTAATAATATTAAAGTATATATTTTAGATAAGAACAAAAAAAATTTAGCTATTGGAGTTTCGGGGGAACTATGTATATCAGGAACTGGACTTTCAAGAGGATACTTAAATAGACCTGAATTAACAGAAGAAAAGTTTATACAAAATCCATATGAACCGGGAGAAAGAATGTATAAAACAGGAGACTTGGCAAGATGGCTTCCTGATGGAAATATAGAATTTATGGGAAGAATAGACCATCAAGTGAAAATAAGAGGTTTTAGAATAGAACTAGGAGAAATAGAAAACCAATTATTAAAACATGAGGAGATAAAAGAAGCAGTAGTAATAGACAGAGAAGATATAGAAGGAAATAAGTATCTCTGTGCATATGTAG
>JAUZPI010000031.1 GCA_030706015.1 Bacillota bacterium | reverse complement strand
TTTTAGTGTTTGTTTTTATAGGAGGTATTAATTTTGTATGTCAAGTTCAAAGAGATTGGTAGTAAACCTCTCAGAAACACTTTGCAATGAGTTTGATGAAGCACTTAAAGAAGATTGTAAAAAAAGAAGTGAATTTATTAAGGAAGCAATAATATTATATATAGAGGAGAAAAAGAAGCTTAACTATATAGATAGGATGAAAAAAGGCTATTTAGAAATGGCTGACATAAATTTAGAGATATCTGAAATGGGTTTCGCAGCTGATATCCATGAGTTAAAGAATTATGAAGTGAAGCTTTCGGAGAGTGATTTGCCTGATGACGATGGTAGTGAAAAGAGGAGATATATTCTATGCTGACTTGAGCCCCGTTGTAGGTTCAGAACAGGGTGGGATAAGACCGGTTATCATTGTGCAGAATGATATCGGAAATAAGTACAGCCCAACAGTAATTGTTGCTGCAATTACGTCTCAGATAAACAAGGCAAAACTCCCTACTCATGTTGAGATTTCTTCAGAAGAGTACGGTCTAAACAAGGATTCTGTGGTTTTGCTTGAGCAGATACGAACATTGGATAAAAAAAGATTGAAAGAAAAGATAGGTCATATGACAGACAATGATATGCAAAAAGTAGACGAGGCACTAAGTATAAGTGTAGGTATTCACTAAAAAGTTTAACCCCAGAGCATAATAAAATAATGCTTTGGGGTTTATTTAATTTGTTCTGTTATGTAGACAAATTATAAATTTTATCATTTAATACCTTTACATATTTTATTTGTGCAATTAGCTATATTAATTAGTAAGTAATCAATAAAATTACAAAAGAAGTATACAATTTTTAATTTAATGTGTTATACTATAAGTATTGTTATTCAAAATAATACAAAATGCAACAAATTGCGCAAAGGCTTTAAGGAGGTAAACATGGAAAGAAATTTGCAGTTACTTCAGGACACTGCTAAAAAAGTCAGAAAAAACATTATCACTATGCTAACAGCTTCAGCTTCAGGTCACCCAGGTGGTTCTCTTTCAGCTGTTGAAATTTTAACAACGCTTTATTTTCATGAAATGAAGGTAGACCCTAAAGATCCACATAATGCGGATAGAGACAGATTTGTTTTATCAAAGGGACATGCAGCGCCAGCAATATACAGTGTATTAGCTGAAAAAGGCTATTTTGATAAGGCTGAATTGGTAGGATTAAGAAAGACAGGTTCTATGCTTCAAGGTCATCCAAATATGAACTATGTACCTGGAGTAGATATGTCTACAGGCTCTTTAGGACAAGGTGTATCCACAGCAGTTGGTATGGCTATTGCAGGAAAATTAGATAAGAAAGACTACAGAGTTTATACTTTACTTGGAGACGGAGAACTTGAAGAAGGACAAGTGTGGGAGGCATCCATGTGCGCGGCACACTATAAACTAGATAACCTAACAGCCTTTGTTGATTACAATGGACTTCAAATAGACGGAAATATTTCTGATGTTATGTCACCAGAACCAATAAGCAATAAATTTGAAGCTTTTAATTGGCATGTAATATGTGTAGATGGTCATGATTTTAATGCTTTAATAGATGCTATAGAAGAGGCTAAAACTGTAAAAGGAAAGCCTACTATGGTAGTTTGCAAGACTGTAAAGGGTAAGGGAGTAAGCTTTATGGAAAATGAAGCTTCATGGCATGGAACAGCGCCAAACCAAGAACAATGCGAAAAAGCGTTACAAGAAATCGGGGGTGAAGCATAATGGCAGGAAAAGTTGCTACAAGAGAAGCTTACGGAAAGGCTCTTGCAGAGATAGGAGCTAAGGATGAAAGAATAGTTGTACTTGATGCAGATCTATCGAAATCAACTAAAACTGCTGATTTCAAAGCTGTATGCCCTGAGAGATTTGTTAACATGGGTATAGCAGAAGGGAATATGATGTCTGTGGCAGCAGGCTTAGCTGCTTGCAATAAGATACCTTTTGCAAGTACTTTTGCAATATTTGCAGCAGGTAGAGCATTTGAACAGATAAGAAATTCAATTTGTTATCCAAAATTAAATGTCAAGATATGTGCAACCCACGCAGGTCTTACAGTAGGAGAAGATGGTGCATCTCATCAATCAGTAGAAGATATAGCTCTTATGAGAAGCGTACCTAATATGTTGGTTATAAATCCAAGTGACGGAGTAGAAACAGAAGCTGCTATTAAAGCTATAGTTGATTACAATGGTCCTTGCTATGTAAGACTTGGCAGATTAGCAGTAAATACAATAAATGATAGAGAAGATTATAAGTTCGAAATAGGAAAAGGTGTAACTCTAAGAGAAGGAACAGACGCTACTATAGTTGCCACAGGTATGATGGTAGATGCTGCTCTTGAAGCTCATAATATTCTAGCAGAAGAAGGAATAAAGGTTAGAGTTATTAACATACATACTATTAAGCCGATTGATGAAGAAATTATAGTAAAAGCTGCAATAGAAACAGGTGTTATAGTAACCGCTGAAGAACACAGCATAATTGGTGGTTTGGGTTCAGCAGTATGCGAAGTTACTTCACAAGCTAAGCCAGTTCCTGTTCTAAGAGTTGGAGTTAAGGATGTATTTGGTGAAAGCGGCAAACCAAATGAACTATTAGAAAAGTACGGACTGACAGCAAAGAATATTGTAGAGACAGTTAAAAAAGGAATCAGCGTAAAATAATAAAAACTATTAAAAGGAGATTTGCGTCTCCTTTTTTAGCTTTTAGAAAATTATATTAATAGTATTATTACTTTCTTTAGTTTTATTTTTGTATAGGGATATTATAAACAGAGTATATAAAATACGGATTTATAATAAACTATTATTGTACATAAGGAGTGGTAGTAATATGAAGAAATTAAAAGAATATTTATTAATAACAATTGGCTTTTTAATAGTTGCATTAGCCATAAGATTTTTCCTTGAACCTAATAAAATAGCAGGTGGAGGGGTAATGGGTATAGCCATAATATTGAATGACTTGATTCCAAGTGTATCCGTTGGCCTTCTAATGCTTATTATGAATGTATTTTTATTTGTGCTGGCTTTGATTGTTATCGGAAGCAAGTTTGGCGGGAAAACTATATATTCTGCACTAGGGCTGTCTGGTTCATTATGGCTTATGGATAAATATATAGTTGCAGGACCTATTACCAGCAACATACTATTGGCAACCATATTCGGAACCTTCATGTCTGGTATTGGCATGGGTATAGTATTTAATCAAAATGCCTCTACAGGCGGAACAGATATAATAGCCAAGATACTAAATAAATTTGTACACATAGATATTGGTAAGGCACTTCTTTTGGTGGACTTTTCCATAACTTTGTTTGCAGGTGCTACTCTTGGCGCAGACTTGGGAATGTTTTCACTATTGTCAGTTATAATAAATGGGTTTATTATAGATACGGTGATAGATGGACTCAATGTATGCAAAGAAGTAATGATTATAAGCAGTAAGAATGAGATGATTACTGATTATATAATAAATAAATTGGGCAGAGGATGTACTATACTTGCGGGAAAAGGCGGTTTCACAGGAAAGGATACATATATACTGTATTCTGTTTTAAGCAGAGGAGAATTTGTAAGACTTAGAGATTATATAAAACAGGTAGATAAAAATGCATTTATTACTGTAAATGAGGTTCGGGAAGTATTAGGAGAAGGTTTTAAAAACATTGTTGAGGAAGATTAGGGGATATATGTAATTTTCTGAAGTGATATTTTACAATTAGTTTAAAAAATAATTAAAATTAATACTGATTATTGTGTTATAATTAATATAGCAATTAACACGATGATTGTAGAATAAATAGATATACGAGGAGAATAGGGATGATTGAGTTTAAAAATGTAAGTAAGATCTACGAAAATGATGTTATTGCATTATCGAATATTAACATAACTATTGATAGAGGGGAATTTATATTCTTAGTTGGACCAAGTGGAGCAGGAAAATCCACTTTTATTAAATTGCTTCTCAAGGAAATTGACCCTACTTCTGGTTCAATAGTAGTTGGCGATACAGATATTACATCACTTAAGCGAAAGGAAATACCGTGTTATAGAAGAAAGATAGGCATGGTTTTTCAGGACTTTAGATTAATACCTACATTAAATGTATACGAAAATGTTGCTTTTGCCATGAGAATTGTGGAAGCAAGTCATAAGGAAATTAGAAAGAGAGTGCCTCTAGTTTTAGCTATGGTAGGGCTTTCAAATAAGCATAATGATTTCCCAAATCAACTGTCAGGTGGAGAGCAGCAAAGGGTTGCTTTGGCAAGAGCTATTGTTAATAATCCATCTGTTTTAATTGCGGACGAGCCTACTGGAAACTTGGACCCTGAAACATCATTAGACATAATGAATATATTAAATGATATAAACAGAGCTGGAACCACAGTGCTTATGGCAACTCACGCTAAGGATATAGTTAATGATGCAAAGAGAAGGGTTATAGCTGTAGAAAAGGGTACCATAGTAAGAGATGAACGAAGGGGAAGGTACGACTATGAAGATTAATACGTATAAACTTTTTATTTCTGATGCAATTAAAAGCATCGGAAGAAATAAGACTATTAGTATTGCGGCAGCTGCTACAGTAACTGCTACGATTTTCATATTAGGAGCTTTTCTTCTGCTATTTATGAATGTGAAACAAGGAGTAAGCGAAGTAGAATCTAATATTGAAATTAAGGTATACTTAAAGGAAGATATAAAAATAGATCAACAAAATGCTATATATAATAAATTGAGCTCTGTCCAAGGGGTTTCAAGCATTGGATATGAAAGCAAGCAGCAAGCTTTGGACAACCTTAAGAAACAGTTGGGAGATCAAGGTGAGCAATTGGTAGCAGGTATGGAAGAAAAAAATCCAATGCCAGACTCCTATGTAGTTAAATTACAACAGCCTGAAGCAGCGGAAAAGGTAGCCAGCGCTGTTAAGTCGATGGATGGTGTGGACAGTGTAAAGGATGGGAGAGAGGTAATAAATAAAATAGTAGCGGTTACAAATACTATTAAATGGGTTGGAGCTGTTATATTCGCAATCCTCATAGGTGTGTCTCTGTTCCTTATAGGAAATACTATTAGGCTTACAGTGTACTCTAGAAGGCGGGAAATAGGAATAATGAAGTTTATTGGAGCTACAGACTGGTTTATTAGATGGCCTTTTATAATGGAGGGCATGATTATTGGACTAGCAGGAGCACTGGTTGCAGTAGCGGCTTTATTCTATGGTTATAGATATGCTTATTTTAAGATTACGAAAGAATTTATGCTAGCACAAATGATATCTCCTGGTTACGTATTAACCACTATATCATGGGAGTTTGTTGCTGCTGGTATATTTATAGGAGCTGTAGGAAGTATAATAGCTATTAGAAAGTTCTTAAGAGTCTAATCTAGCTTGATGGTAACAATTTCATTTTATCCTTGACTATAACTGATTTTGAAATTATAATTTAGCAAAATAGCATGCTATTAAAAGCATGCTATTTTTGTAGATATAAATATTTTGCATATAATTGGAATTGATATTTTGATATAAGAGGGCAGCGTCATTTTTTAATTATTTTTAAATATTGTTATAATTAATTGCTATTTACATAAATAATATAGTAGGATTAAAACAGAGGGGTGAAGAGTTTGAATAGTAAGAAAAAATGGATTGGTATAACCGTAGCAATTGTATTAGTTACTAATATTGCTACTTTATTTGTGAGCAGTAGGGTTTCATTAGTATTGCCAAATGGAAGAGTAGAAATAGACAAAAGTACTTATAATACTATAATGAAGTTTAGCAAAATGTTCGCAGTTAGAAATCAATTGTACAAATATTATGATGGAACTATAAAGGATGATGATTTAGCAGAAGGTGCAATCAAGGGAATGACTGCTGCGCTAAAGGACCCATATACTGTATATATGGATAAGACTGAAGCAAGTAATTTTAACAAAGAAATTCAGGGACAGGAATATGTTGGAGTAGGACTTCAAGTAGGAGTAAAAGATGATAAGATTATTGTTACTGCACCTTTCGAAGGTTCACCAGCTGATAAAGCAGGTATTAAAATAGGAGATATTATTGAAAAGGTAGATGGTACTGCTTATACAGGAAAGGATTTGGAAAAGGCTGTTGCAGCAATGAAAGGAAAAGAAGGAACTAATGTTACTATTGGACTCAATAGAGCGGGCAAAGGATCCTTTGATGTTACGGTTAAAAGACAGAAAGTTGTTACAAATACAATAAGCGGAGAAATGATTGACAACAATGTAGGATATATTCAAATGACTATGTTTGATGATAATACCGCAGCCAATTTCAACAAAAAGCTTTCAGAGTTACAAGCCAAAGGAATGAAGGGGTTAATACTTGATTTAAGAGATAATGGCGGTGGATCCTTAGAACAATGTATAAAAATAACATCTAATTTTGTTGATAAAGGCAAGGTTATAGTTTATACAGTGGATAAAAATCAGCATAGAGAGAATTATAATTCTGTAGGAGGAAGTGCTATAGGTATGCCTTTGGTAGTACTTGTAAATGGAAATACTGCAAGTGCATCTGAAATTTTTTCTGGAGCTATCAGAGATTATAAGCTTGGAACCTTAGTTGGTGAGAATACCTTTGGTAAGGGTGTAGTTCAAACCATGTTTGATACTGGAGAAGGAACTATGTTAAAGGTTACAATTTCAAAGTATTATACACCTAATGGAGAAAATATTCAGCACAAGGGAATAAAGCCAGATGTTGAAGTGAAATATCCTGATGAATTAAAGGATAAGGTATATAACAGAGCACTAGATCCTCAATTTCAAAAGGCTTTAGAGCTAGTAAATGATAAGGTTAAATAGGAGTCTGGAGAGGAGAATTTTATATACATGGATATTGCACTGTACACACTTAGGGCAATAGCAGAAGTAATTATAACGCCTCCTTCTGTGTTTGTGCTTATAGTGCTTGGAGTTATTTTGTATGGAAGAAACAAGAAGACTGTGGTAATGCAAAAAATGATAATTGGAGAAAAAATTAATTCTCCGTTAGAACTTACGCTATCACAGATTGTAGTGGGTATTTTTGCAGGAGCCATTGGAAGTTTAATAATGACTTATCTTGGAGTAGTATTTGAGAATGAGGCAGCAATACTTGTGTTATTTATGCTTTCTATAATTCTTACGGTTTTTGGAAATAGATTCATATGCTTTGCTTACTCAGGGGCTATATTAGGCTTAATCAGCTTACTGCTTCAGATTATTCCAGCAGGAGCAGGCTTTGACTTATCAAAGGTACAATATCTTAAGGTGGATATTGTTATGCTTGTATCTTTGATTGCTATTCTCCATATAGTAGAGGGTATTATGGTTATGTTTGATGGAAGCAGAGGAGCTATACCGGTATTCACAAATAAGGGTGACAGCATAATTGGTGGATTTGCACTAAAGAGAAACTGGATACTTCCTATTGCACTGTTGCTGCTTATTAAGAATCCTGATACCATAGCGGGGCCTTCAACACCAATGCCTGATTGGTGGCCTTTGATAAAATCACAATCTATTAATATTTTAAAGGATGCAGCAGTAGGCTTAACCGCCTTCTTTGGAATGCTTGGTTATAACAGTATTACCTTTACAAAGTCTAAAGAAAAGAAAGCTTTAACTTCAGGTGTGTTTATATTACTCTATGGAGTGATACTGCTTGGAGTTGCTCAATTAGCTAAAATAAATTTAATTATGCAGCTGTTAGTAATAGTATTTACACCGGCGGCTCATGAATTTATGCTAAGAATCCAGTCGTATACTGAGGTCAAAGGGGAACCTAAATTTATCAGTAATGAAGAAGGTATAATGGTGCTGGAGGTTGCTCCAAAATCACCTGCTTATGAAATGGGAATCAGAAGCGGTGATATGCTTATTGAAGTTAATAATAAGAGAATTATAAGCGAGGAAGACATATTTACCGCACTAGGTGAGATCACAAGCTTTATATGGTTCAAGATAAAAAGAGTCACAGGAAAACTAGAAGAAGTAAATTATAATCAAATGAATAAATCCAAACGCCTAGGAATAGTATTTGTTCCAAGGCACATACCTAAAGAAAGCGTTATGATGAAATTTGGAGGCGATGATTTCAACAGCGTTTTGGAAAAGGTAAAGGATAAACATAAGGATGATGAATAAGATTATTTGACACCTATAATTAATAGGTGTCAAAATTTTTTGCATCTAGCGATTTAAGTAACAAAAGGAGCGTCGGTTTTTTATTACAAAAAACTATTGACATTAAGATATAAATGGCTTATCATGGAAACAACATAAAACATATAGGAATAGTAGAAAATAAATAATAGAGAGCTGACTAGATATACTAGAGGCCGATCTTTTCCACTTTAGGGAGAGTTCGGCCTCTTTTTATTAATCTTTTGAAAGGAGTGGGGAGTTAATTAATTTATGAGAGGTGGTCTGTAGCAGTAATTAAGGTTAAATAAATGAAAAAGGAGAAGTTTATTATGGGAAATAAGACAAAGCATATTGCTATTTATGGTAAGGGTGGAATAGGTAAATCAACAACAACTTCAAATATAAGCGCTGCACTGGCGGAAGCAGGATATAGAGTAATTCAAATAGGATGTGATCCTAAGAGTGACTCAACAAATACCTTAAGAGGCGGAAATTATTTACCTACGGTTTTAGATAGTATCAGAGACAGCAGCAGTGTACATTTATCAGATATTTCAGTAAAAGGGTTTAAGGATGTCTTATGCATAGAGGCAGGAGGTCCTGTTCCAGGAGTAGGCTGCGCAGGTAGAGGAATAAACGCTGCGGTAGAACTGCTTCAAGAGCTTCACTTATTTGAAGAATATAAACCAGATTATGTGTTATATGATGTCTTGGGAGACGTTGTTTGCGGAGGGTTCGCAGTGCCAATAAGAGATGGTATCACTGATCGTGCTTTTGTAGTTAGTTCCTCGGATTTTATGGCTATATATGCAGCTAATAACTTATTTAAGGCTATTAATAAATATGCTCCATCCGGTGGTGCTAAACTTGGAGGAATTATCGCAAATGGTTTATCTGCATCTTATTCAGAATCAATTGTAGATGATTTTGCACATAAAACTGGAACAAAAGTAGTTGGATATGTACCTCGTTCTTTAATAGTATCTCAAAGTGAGTTATATGGAAAAACTGTAATAGAGGCGAATCCACAATCACCACATGCTGATATATATAGAAATTTAGCTAAACATATTGTAGAGAATGATGATCTTACAGTACCAAACCCTCTAAATGTAACAGAATTAAGAGACTGGGCTAGATTATGGGGAGACAGAATATATGAATATGATTCTGGTGTTGTAAAGGGAGGAGCCGCAATTTAAAGGAGGTTATTTAGATGAGTTTGTTAGAATTAAAAAGACCAAAGACTAGAGAGAAAAGATTAAATGCTCTAAATGCCTATTTAGGAGATGCCAGTCCTATATTAAAGGATATTGAAGATAACAATGTAAAGCAGAGAATAAGAACTTTTTCTCAAAGCACCTTTGACGATATCATATATGTACTTAAAACTATAAGTACTATAAGAGACTCTGCTATTGTAATCCATGGACCGGCAGGCTGCGGTTCTGCTCAGCTTAATTTTAACTCCAATAAAGAAAGCGGCAGAGTAGTAGTAACCAATCTGGATCAAAAGGATTCAATTATGGGGGGAGATAGAAAGCTTAGGCAGGCTATTAATAAATTATATAAGACTTATGAGCCTAAGGTTATTTTTGTAGTATCCACTCCTGTAGTTGCAATAAATAATGATGATATTGAATCTGTTGTTATTGAGCTTAGAGAGGAACTGGGGATTCATATAATACCAATTTATTCAGACGGGTTTAAGTCTAGAAATGGAATTACAGGCTATGATTTAGCTCTTCATGGTATATCAAAATATTTAATATCGAAAAATGAGCAGGGGGAAAAGCTTGATTTTGCAAATTTGATCTCTATATCAGAAAACATACAGGATCTTAAGGAAGTAAGAATTATTTTGCAAAACATAGGGTTAAAAATAAATTTATTACCTCGCTTTGGCAATTTTCAAAATATAAGCAATGCTTCAAAAGCTAAGTTTTCAATCAGTATAAATAGCGACCATGGTGATTATATAGGGAGAGCCTTAGAGGAAGAATATAAGGTTCCTTTTTTAGAAAGTAAGTCTCCAATTGGAGTGCAGGGTACAGTTTCTTGGATTGAAACCATTGCAAAGACTGCAGGTTTAGATAAAGAAGCAGGAGAGTATATTAATAAAGCTATAAAAGACCTTCAGCCTTATCTGGAGCAGAGCAGGATAGATGGTATTAAGGTGTATATCAATCTGCCAACCTTATTGGCAGTTGGTGTAGCAAAGCTGGTAGAAGAACTTGGAGGAGAAGTTGTTGGTATTACGGTGGATCATATTGATGATCTGCATAAAAAGGAATTGGAGTACATCAAAAGTAAGAATGGAAAGCTTCAGCTTCATATTGCTAGTGGTCAGCCCTTTGAGGAGATAAATCTATTAAATAAAATAAAGCCAGGTCTATATATTAGTGGCTTTGGCAAGAGCGCTTTAGCTGCTAAGTATGGAATACCTGTAGTTTCTTTAAATAAAATATCAGTGCTTGGCTTTAATGGTGTAGTTCGATTTGGACATCAAGTATCTAAAGCCATTAGAAATAAAAATTTTATAAACAATATAAATGGCAGCAATGATCCAGTTTACCAGAACAGCTGGCTTAAAAAGAGTGCCAATTGGTATATTAAACAGGAGGTAAAGTAAGATGGCTAAACCTATAGAAAACTCACGAAATGGGTGTGCTCTCCAAGGTGCGCTTCAAGCAGTACAGGAAATAGAGGGTTTTGTACCGATTTTACATTCCACTGCAGGCTGTGGTATTCAACAGCATTTAGGAGGAAATGCTGTAAGTGGCTATCAAAGTGCTGGTGATTTGGGAGGCTTTTCTGTTCCATCTACTAATGTTATTGAGAAACAGGTTGTTTTTGGAGGAACCTCTAGGCTGAGAGAGCAGATTAAGAATACAGTTAAGGTTATAAATGGTGATTTATACATTGTATTATCAGGATGTACTACAGAATTGGTTGGTGATGATATTCCTGCAATGACAAAAGAAGCACAGGAACAAGGAACACCAATAATAAGTGTAAGTACCCCAGGCTTTAAGGGAAAGGCTCATTTTGGTTATGAAGCTTTAGTTAAAACTATCATTCAATATTTTGCAGGTGATTCTAAAGGAGCAGATGAAAAAATCAAGGGTTTAGTTAATATTTTTGGCATTATTCCAAAACAAGATGTATTTTGGAAGGGAAATTTAGCTGAGCTAAAAAGGATACTTGAAGCCGTTGGTTTGAAGGTTAATACTCTTTTTGGATTGGATCAAGGTATTGAACAGTGGAAAGATGTAACTAAAGCTGAGCTTAATTTGGTTTTTTCTAATTGGGGACTGGGACCAGCTAAATATTTAGAAGAAAATTATAAAACACCATATATAGACTTTTATACTATCCCTGTAGGATCAGAAGATACCGCTGCACTTATAAATAAGGTGGCAGGAAGATTGGATATAGATAAAACAGTGATAGACAGCTTTATAAAGGCTGAGGAAAAACAGGTTAACCATTATGTTAAGAATATACTAGATACCTATTTTGAGAATGATTTTCAAAAAGAATTTACCCTAGTAGGTGATTTAAGTACAGTTTTGGGAATAGGGAGATTCCTGGTT
Source organism: Bacillota bacterium (assembly GCA_030706015.1). Classification (GTDB taxonomy): domain Bacteria; phylum Bacillota; class Clostridia; order Clostridiales; family Clostridiaceae; genus JAUZPI01. Next base: position 36,597 of record JAUZPI010000031.1, on the reverse strand, counting down.
AGATATTTTGGATTGATTGCTACTACTGTAATAATCACAGATAGTCACGATGCTGTTAGTGAAAATGTTATAGGGGAGATTGGAGATATAATTTCTTATGACAACATAGAAGTTTTCTTTACTGAGGATGGTACTGAAATTAACGATATTATCAGAAATAGTGGAAGTGAATTGATTATAGGCAGTTCCTTAGAAAGGGATATTGCAAGGGAATTAGGGATTCCTTTATTGGCAGTAGCATTTCCTTTAATTGATAAGGTGATACTAAATAAAACCTATGCTGGTTTTAGAGGAGCAGTATCTCTTATTGAAGATTTAAGCAGTGAAATATTAAAATCTGTGGAAGAGGCTGAATTAGAGTATATTAAGGAATTAATTTAAATTATAAATATATATTAAATCCTGTTTTACACATGGGTTAAGTTGAAAGTGTAATTAATTTGGGGAGGGAATATGAATGAGGAAATTATTTACGTCAGAATCAGTAACTGAAGGGCATCCAGACAAAATTTGCGATCAAATATCCGATGCAGTATTGGATGCTATATTAGAAAAGGATCCAGAAGGAAGAGGTGCCTGCGAAACTGTAGTTAACACAGGCCTAGTGGTATTAGTAGGTGAAATATCAACAAAGACCTATGTAGATATACCTAAAATAGTAAGAAAGACTATAAACGATATAGGTTATACAAGAGCTAAATACGGCTTTGATGGAGACACCTGTGCTGTAATAACTTCCATTGATGAACAATCTTCGGATATAGCAGCAGGGGTTAACGAGGCACTGGAGGCTAGAAAAGGTGAAATTGATAAAATAGATGCAATTGGAGCAGGAGATCAAGGTATGATGTTTGGATTTGCCACTAATGAAACAGAGGATTTTCTACCTGTTCCAATAAGTCTTGCACATAGATTGGCAAGAAAGCTGGCTGAGGTAAGGAAAAATGGAAGTTTAAAATATTTAAGACCAGATGGAAAAACTCAGGTTACTATTGAGTATGAAGATGATATACCTGTTAGAGTGGATACAGTAGTTTTATCTACTCAGCATAATCCAGAGGTTTCACAAGAACAGATAGCTGAGGATGTGATTAAATATGTTATCAAAGAAGTAATTCCAGCTAATCTATTGGATGATGATACCAAATATTATATAAATCCAACAGGAAGATTTGTTATAGGCGGCCCACAAGGAGATTCAGGATTAACGGGCAGAAAAATAATTGTAGATACCTACGGCGGTTATGGAAGACATGGAGGGGGAGCTTTTTCAGGAAAAGACCCAACTAAGGTGGATAGGTCAGGAGCATATGCAGCAAGATGGGTAGCTAAAAATCTTGTAGCTGCAGGTGCAGCTTCTAAGTTAGAAGTGGAATTAGCTTATGCTATAGGAGTAGCAAAACCTGTTTCGATTTCCGTAGATACCTTTGGTACAGGTAAGATATCTGACGATAAAATCGTAGAAATAATTAATAAGGTATTTGATCTAAGACCAGCTGCAATCATAAGAGACTTAGATTTAAGAAGACCTATTTATAAGCAGGTAGCAGCGTATGGACATTTCGGAAGAACTGATATTGATGTTCCATGGGAAAGATTAGATAAGGTTGAAGCTATAAAAGGCATAGTTCAAGAATTTAATTAGGGGATAGGGGGAAGTTAATTATGGCTGTTGAGGTTGAAAATGAAATAAAAGGTACATCAAAAAGTAAACTGTATGAAGAATTATATATCAAAGCTGAGTTATCAATTGATGGTGTTAATATAGGTAAGGACGCGCTAAAGGCGTTGGATGTAGGCGGCACAATTCAAGAGCAGGTGCATAGTGGGTTTGAAATGGATAAAGAAACTCATGTGGGCATTGATTTACCTGCTAGTTTTAAGCTGCCAAATGGATTAGTTTCTCCGTTTAAATGGAATCGCGGTTCTGAATATACTATTGCATTGGAAGGTGATAAATATGTACTTATAAAAAGAGGAAATAAGTTATTTGAAATAAACTTTCAAAAACGTCCCTTATATTACAGTTTAAAAACTTCTGATGGTCAACCAATGCATAATATAGCCACTTTCGTTAATGATAGCAGCTTATCTGCATTTTACAGTAACGAATGCGCTTATAAGGAGAAAGGTGAAGACTGCTTATTCTGTAACGTTAATGCTACTAAAGATACTTATGCAGAAAAGGAAGGTATCTTTTGGAAAACACCCTTGCAGATAGCTGAAACTGTTCAGGCCGCATATAAAGAAGGTATTGCTGACCATGTTACAGTTACAGGAGGAATAATTCCGGAGCGAAGGGAAATAGATTATTATCTTGATGTGGCTGAAGAAATTAAAAATAAAACTGGACTTCAGGATTTTAATGGAACAGCTGTTATAGCTGCCCCTTTAGATTTAAGCAATATAGATAGATTAAAAGAAGCTGGCTACAGGACCATTGGATTAAATATAGAATTGTGGGATAAGAACTTCTATCAAACCATTTGTCCTGGCAAAGCACGTAACAGCGGCGGCTGGGATCACTGGCTGAAGGCTATCGAATATGCAGTAGGAGTTTTTGGCCATGGAAAAGTAAGATCCAATATAGTTGGAGGCATTGAACCTAAGCAAAAAACACTTGAAGGTGTTGAATACTTCTCAAGTATTGGAGTAGTATGCCTGCCAAGTGCATGGTGCGCAAATCCTGGTTCAGCTCTTGAGGGTCATCGTACTCCTGAGGCGGCTTGGCATCTAGATCTCGCTGAAAAGGTGGTTCATTTGCAGAAAAAAGGTGGAATAACCTATCAGAATATTCATGATGCCAGCAATAATGATACTGGTTTGGCCCATGATATTTGGAAGGTAGAGGATGGATTGCTAGGTAAATAAATATATTTTCACAAAAATGGGGGAAATGTAGATGAAGCACTACACCCCCTTTTTATTTATTTCAAGTGATAAGGATTTATGTCTTTGTATATGGAGAGGGGGATTATTTTATGAAAAAAGATATTAACTCTGTTAGCACCAGAGAAATAATATTGGGTTTTGTTTTTTTAAATATATTATCAGGAACAGCCAGTGGTGTTCTATCTATGATAATACCGCTTTATGCTATAAGCATTAATGCTAGTGCCGCGCAAGTAGGCTTGATAAGGGGAATATCGGGGATAGGTCTTCTTATCTTGGTTTTGCCATCGGGATTTTTAGTAGATTATTATGGGTCAAAAAAACTATATATAATTGGCGGGCTTGTTTTTTCAGCATCTATATTTTTCTTACCCTTTGCAATAGTGCCAATATTAGTAATGGTTATTATGGCCTTTCAAGGACTTGCAAATTCTCTTAGATTTACATCTCTAAATGCAGCTTTTTTTAAATATTTAGATGTAATAGGGAAGGATAAGGCTGGTTGGTATAGGGGTTCTATGTCCTTAGGTCTTACATTCTTAGGTCCTTTCATTGGAGGGTATGGTGTGGGAATTATGAACTATAAAGCCATTTTTTACACAGTGGGATTTATAAGCTTAGTTCCTGTAATCATAATGGTAGCTCTAATCAAAAGAAATAAAACTAAAAAGCCTTTTAAGTTTTCAGGTGTTTTTAAAGAACAATTATTAGATTTTAAACTAATTCTAAAAAACAATGTTGTTAAGCAAATGGCTTTGGTAGAAAGTTTATCTACAGCCTGCTTTTCTTCTTTTATAACATTTATAGTGGTACTGGTGGTAAAAAAGTATCAATATAAATCCTATTATGCCTCTTGGCTGGTAATATTAGAAGGTTCAGCTTTTATATTTGTAGTGTTTCTTGGTGGAAAAATAGTAGATAAATATAAGGATTATAAGCTATATTTAGGAAGCTTTGTTATGGTTATTATCGGAAGCATGTGGATAGTTCTTACCAATAAGATACAGTTTTTAGGAGCAGCTACAATAATCATTGGATTAGGACTAGGAATGACCAATCTAATTACCTACTGCCAGATAGGGGCATTGAAAGGTAAAAAGGGCAAGATATCTGGATTATTTTCAGCTTGCTCAGGTTTAGGGTCCACCTTTGGTCCTATTTTAGGAGGAATTATCGGTGAGTTTTTTGGGATTAAGGCTGTTTTCATAAGCTTTGTTCCGATATTTATACTCATTGGTATTTATGTTATCAAAAATGCAACCTCAGAAAATGAGACAACTGGTGTAGAACAGGTTAGCTGATTAGCATAGAGTTTTTATAACAAATTGTATATGAGTCAGTTTTTAAGAATGGAACAAATTTAATATTGTATATAAGTTCAAAGAGATTATGAGGATTAAATTATATGTATTGACATATGAAGCATTAACTGCTATTATATGTATAATGAATTTCTAGTAAACAGATAGGTTTTATTGATTTTATTTTGCTGACTGGAAAACCAGAGGCCTCAACAAAGAATAATTTGTGGGAGGTTTCTGGTCTTTTTAGTTTAGTACGTATTATTTAATGAATGGAGGTATGAAGGTGGATATCAAAATTAGTGAAACTCATAGTAATTTTAAATCAAAGGTAAAATTAAAGAAATCAAGGTTTAGAGTTATAAAGCAGATTGTTAATTATGGTATACTTCCAATATCAATTTTAGTATTGTGGGAGATACTTACTCGATTAAATGTATTTCCCCCGATTTTGCTGCCATCAGTTGAAGATGTAGTGAGGTCATTTATAGAACAACTGAGCAGTGGTCAGCTTTTAGGGGATTTATCTGTAAGTCTAATTCGAGTATTAAAAGGATACTCTATAGCCATAATATTGGGTTTATCTCTGGGTGTATTTATGGGAGTCTCTTTAAGAGCAAGCAAGTTTTTTACAATAGTTTTTGATGGAATAAGGCAGGTACCTCCAATGGCGTGGATACCACTGCTCATATTGTGGTTTGGTATAGGCGAAACATCAAAGATAGTAATGATAGCTAAAAGTGCATTCTTCCCAATACTTTTAAATACCATAAATGGAATCAGAAATACTCCTAAAGGTTATTTAGAGGTTGCTAAAATGTACAATATTAAAAAGAGAGATTTGTTTACTAGAGTATACTTTCCATCAGCTGTACCTTCGATATTTGTAGGCCTAAGACTGGGTGCAGGTGCATCTTGGATGGCTGTTGTAGCTGCAGAGCTAATAGCCTCCGATTCTGGAATAGGGTATAGAATAAATGATGCTAGAAGTCTTATGCAGCCAGATGTAGTTATTGTAGGAATGATAGTAATAGGAACCGTTGGAATGCTTATGGATTTAATATTAAAGAGAGTGGCAAAATTGGCTTCAAGATGGCAGATATCATAGAATTAAATTTAAGGTGGTGAGTGTATTGTCAAAGCCTGATAATGATCTTATTATACAAAACTTGAGTAAAAGCTTCATAGTTAATAATGAAGAGATTAGCATTCTGAATCATATTAACTTAAATATTAAAGAGGGGGAATTTATAAGCATTGTAGGTCACAGCGGCTGCGGCAAAAGTACCTTATTAAGGATTATAGCAGGACTTGTGGATTATGATATTGGTATAGTTTCACTTGGGGATAAAGAAATAAGAAAGCCAGGTACAGATACAGGTATGGTTTTTCAGGATCATAGACTTTTACCATGGTTAACTATAAAGGATAATATATCCTTTGGATTATATGATGTTACTAAAGAGCAAAAGGAAGAAATTGTAGCAAGGCATATTGAGCTAGTAGGGTTAAAGGGCTTTGAGAAGGCATATCCACATCAATTATCTGGTGGAATGGCCCAAAGGGCTGCTATAGCTAGAGCATTAGTACACAAGCCAAAGGTGCTGCTATTAGATGAACCTTTCGGGGCTTTAGATGCACTTACAAGGATTCAGATGCAAAAAGAAATTTTAAAGATATGGGAGAAAGAAAAGACTACTATGATTCTTGTAACTCATGATATAGATGAAGCTATTTATCTTGGAGACAGGGTGGTTGTAATGTCCTCAAGACCAGCGTCCATAAAAAAGATATTACCTGTAGAGCTTAGCCGACCAAGAGATAGAAGCAGTTATGACTTTTCACTTCTAAGGAAAGAAATATTTACTGAGTTTTTCGCAGAAGAGAGTATTTTAGAGGATTATGTTATATAAGGATTTATAATCACAAGGTTAAACATAGTATATTGATTGGAATAATAGAAATACTTCATTGAGGAGGAATTATTAATGAGTAATATTAAAGAGAAATTATATAAAGAATTGGAACTTAAGAACAAGGTGGGAATAGAAGGAGTAAACTTTAACCCTGCAATATTTAAACATCTTGATTTAGGAGGAAAATATCAGGAACAAGTGCATGTGCTATTTGAATTTGATCATGAAAGTCATGCAGGACTTGATCTGCCTTGTGGTTATACTTCTCCAAATGGTTTTCATTATAATTTAAATTGGGATAGAAGATCAAGCTACTCAATTGAATATGAGAATGGACGATATTATTTAACGCATAATGGTCATGAAATATTTCCAATAGAATTTGATCATAGACCGAACTATTATAATTTAAAAACCTCTGATGGTACGGATATGTCTCGTGTTGCTACTTATAATCAAGATGGTGCGATTTTTGTTGCCTACAGCAATGAATGTGCTTTAAAAGAGAAGGGATTGGATTGCTTATTCTGCAACATTAATGCTACAAAGGATACTTATGGAGAGAAACAGAATATTCAGTGGAAGTATCCTAAACAGATTGGAGAAACAGCGGCAGTTGCTTATAATGAGGGAGCAAGGCATATAACAATAAGCGGTGGTTTTGTTCCGGAAAGAAGAGAAGTTGATTATTATATTGACGTAGCGGAGGCTATTCAAGAGCATACTGGATTGGAGGATTTCAATGGAACTGCGGTTATAGGGGCTCCCCTTGACCTTGAGGTAATAGATAGATACAAGGAAGCTGGGTATAGAACTATAGCCATGAATTTAGAAATATGGGATAAGAACATGTACAAAACAATCTGCCCAGGAAAGTCAGAACAATGCGGTGGTTGGGATCATTGGGTTAAATCACTAGAGTATGCGGCTAAGGTATTCGGGCATGGAAGAGTAAGATGTGGATTTGTAGCTGGGATAGAGCCTAAAAAGTCCTTACTTGAAGGCGTGGAATATATGGCTTCTAAAGGTATAGTTTGCTTAACTGGAGCTTGGAATCCTAATCCGGGATCAGCGCTGGAAGGTCATCGTACACCTGAACCTGAATGGCATTTGGATGTGAGCCAAAAAAGTTTTGCAATATTTAAAAAGGCTGGTTTTACTTATAATCATTATTACGACATTGCACCATCTCCAAATTTTTTAGTTCATGATATATATAAAATTGAAGAGGAGCTTTTACCAATTTTTAAGAAGGAAAAATCATTGGTTTAGGAGGGGGAAGATTATGAAAAAAGGTAGTATTTTATTTTCTATAATATTAATTGTAGCAGCATTTATCAGCGGCTGCGGTGCCAATCATGAAAAAAGCAGTTCTACTAGTTCAAGCAAAACCAAATTAGTTACCTTAAAAATAGGATACCCTGGTACTGGGAATAATACTGCATCAGATTTACTGGCTGTAGGAATAGATAAGGGGTATTTCAAGGATGAGTTGAAGGATTTGGTTACTGATGTGCAATTTATAAATTTCTCAGGTGCAGGTCCTGCTATAAATGAGGCCCTTGCTAGTAAAAGTTTAGATATAGGTGTATATGGTGATACTCCAGGCGTTACTGGTAAAGCTAATGGAATAGATACAACCTTGATAGCTTCTGGCAACAGTGCTTTGGATGCGGCAATACTTGTTAGTCCCGATTCAGATATAAAATCTGTGAAAGACCTTAAAGGAAAGAGAGTTGCTACAACAAAGGGATCTTACATGCATAAAACATTAGTACAAATGCTTCAAGCGAACGGTTTATCTATAAATGATATTCAATTTATAAACATGAACACTACAGACTTTGAATCATCACTTATAAGTAAAAAAATTGATGCTATAGTGGACTCAAATGTAGGTACCGCTAAGCTAATTATAAATAAGCAGGCTAAAGTATTGCTTGACTGCAGAAATAATCCTGAGTGGAAAGGTCTTAACCTTGTTATTTCAAGAACTCAGTTTGCAAAGGATAACCCAGAAGTAATTGAAGCTTTGATTAGAGGTTTTGAAAAGGCCAAGAAGTTTGTAGCTGAGAATCCTGAGGAAACAAAGCAGATATGGGCTAAGTCAGGAACGCCTAAAGCAGCGTATGATTATATATATCCAGGAAATGATTTTGGAGATACCTTTAATGTAGAAGTAAATAAAAATATAATAGATAAACTCAATAATACTAAAACTTTTTTAAAGGATAACAAATTAATAAAAGGTGACTTTAATATAAATACTTGGGTTAACAACACTTATTATGAGAAATCTATAAAGAAATAATAATTCGTAATATTAAAGACTAAGGAACATAACAGGTTTCCTTAGTCTTATGTGTTTATTATAGAAATAAGTGGGCATATAATTAGGTGAAAATGGTATGAGTCAGTTTTGGGAGTAATATTACATATCTCCTATATAATACATTTTGGGAATTATATAAATATATAATTCCTAATTAAGTATGGTATCATTAAATATAAATAATGTAGAAATCTAGTATTACTTATTGACATAATAAGTAAATATGTATAAAATTAATTATACGAACAAACGTTCAATGGAGATGATATATATGGGAGAGTTTAAAATACAATCAAAATTTAAGCCTACAGGAGATCAGCCACAGGCTATTCAGAGTCTTGTGGATGGAATAAATAGTGGGAAGGAATTTCAAACCTTGCTGGGGGTAACAGGCTCTGGTAAAACTTTTACCATGGCTAATATTATCGAAAGAGTTCAAAAGCCAACTTTGGTTTTGGCTCATAATAAAACCCTGGCAGCACAGCTTTGTTCTGAGTTTAGAGACTTTTTCCCTGACAGCTGTGTAGAATACTTTGTGTCTTATTATGATTATTATCAGCCAGAGGCATATGTACCTCAAACTGATACTTTTATTGAGAAAGATGCCTCTATAAATGATGAGATAGATAAATTAAGACACTCTGCTACTTCTGCTTTATTCGAAAGAAGAGATGTTATTATAGTAGCTTCAGTGTCTTGCATATATGGTTTGGGTAATCCAGACGAATATAAAAAGCTTTCTATTTCCTTAAGAGAAGGCATGGAGAAAGATAGAGATGAAGTAATTAAAAAGCTGGTAGAAATACAATATGAAAGAAATGAAATAAATTTTATTAGAGGTACATTTAGAGTTAGAGGAGATACTCTTGATATTTTTCCTGCTTCCTCCACTAACAAAGGTATAAGAGTTGAGTTTTTTGGCGATGAAATAGATAAGATAAGGGAATTTGATGTGCTTACTGGAGAAATTTTAAGTAACCAAAGACATGCAGTTATATTCCCGGCATCCCATTTTGCTACTTCTAGAGACAGACTAGAAATAGCTATAAATCAAATTGAAGGTGAATTAGAGGAAAGACTTAAAGAACTTCAATCTCAGGATAAGCTTTTAGAAGCTCAAAGATTAAAGCAAAGAACTAATTTTGATATAGAAATGATAAAGGAAATGGGATATTGTACTGGAATAGAAAACTATTCTAGAATTCTGGATGGAAGAAATCCAGGGGAACCGCCAAAGACATTAATCGATTATTTCCCGGGCGATTTTTTGATGTTTATTGACGAAAGTCATGTTACTTTGCCGCAAGTTAGGGCTATGTATGGTGGAGATAGGTCAAGAAAAAATACCCTTGTGGACTATGGCTTTAGACTACCGTCAGCTTTTGATAATAGACCATTAAAATTTGATGAGTTTGAGAAAAAACTTAGTCAGACCGTATTTGTAAGTGCCACTCCTGCACAATACGAGTTTGACCATTCTACAAATGTGGTAGAGCAGGTTATAAGGCCTACAGGATTGTTAGATCCGCTTGTTGAAGTAAGACCTACTAAGGGTCAAATAGATGATTTATTCGGAGAAATTAATGCTACAATTGCCAGAGGTTTTAGAGTTCTTGTTACTACTCTTACAAAAAAGATGGCCGAGGATTTAACTAAGTATCTTAAGGAGTTAAATATTAAGACAAATTACATGCATTCAGATATAGATACTATTGAAAGAATGAAGCTTATAAGGGATCTAAGAAAAGGTGAATTTGATGTACTTGTAGGTATAAACCTTTTAAGAGAAGGTCTTGATATACCGGAAGTGGCTCTTGTTGCTATATTAGATGCAGACAAGGAAGGTTTCTTAAGATCAGAAACTTCATTAATACAAACCATAGGCAGAGCTGCAAGAAATTCTGAAAGTAAAGTAGTGATGTATGCTGATAATATGACTAGATCTATGGATAAGGCCATCTCTGAAACTAATAGAAGAAGAGAAATTCAAATGAAGTACAATGAAGAGAATGGAATAGTTCCTACTACTGTTAATAAAGCAATTAGAGAGATACTTGAAATCAGTCAGGTTGCTGAAGAGAGTGCTCAGTATAATAGTCTTGAGGAAGCAATTAAGGCAGACAGTGAAAATGTTGAAAAATTAATTGAAAAACTTGAAAAAGAAATGAAGCAGGCTGCTAAGGACTTACAATTTGAAAGAGCTGCTCAGCTTAGGGATCAGGTGTTTAAGCTTAAAAAGCAGATGAAGAAATAAGGGGGAAGTATACTTGAAGGATGAAATAATAATAAAGGGTGCTAAGGTTCACAATTTAAAAAATGTGGATTTAACCATACCAAGAGATAAATTTGTAGTTTTTACAGGGCTATCAGGTTCGGGAAAGTCTTCCCTAGCCTTTGATACCTTATATGCTGAGGGGCAAAGAAGGTACGTAGAATCCTTGTCATCTTATGCAAGACAATTCTTAGGTCAGATGGATAAGCCTGATGTGGAATATATAGAAGGCTTATCACCAGCTATCTCCATAGATCAAAAGACTACCAGCAGAAATCCACGTTCTACGGTGGGAACTGTTACGGAGATTTATGATTATTTAAGATTGCTTTATGCTAGAATTGGTGTGCCTCATTGTCCTAAATGCGGCAAAGAAATTGCTCAGCAGACTGTTGATCAAATGGTAGATAAGGTGCTTTCCATGCCAGAAAGAACAAAGCTTCAGGTTTTAGCGCCAGTTATCAGAGGGAGAAAAGGAGAACATGTAAAAGTTCTTGAAGGCATAAAGAAGAATGGATTTGTAAGAGTAAGAATTGATGGAGAAATAAGAGAATTAGAGGATGAAGATATTAAATTAGAAAAAACTAAAAAGCATAATATTGAAGTTGTAGTAGATAGATTAGTTGTTAAGGAAGAGATAAAAAGCAGATTGACAGACTCTATTGAAACAGCTTTAAAAATGGCGGAAGGGCTAGTTATTATAAATGTAATTGACGGAGAAGATATGCTGTTTAGTGAGAAATTCTCTTGTCCAGACTGCGGAATAAGTATAGGAGAAATTGCTCCAAGAATGTTTTCTTTTAACTCTCCTTTTGGAAAATGTGATACTTGTGATGGTTTAGGAACCCTTATGGAAATAGATGAGGACTTAGTCATACCAGACAGAAGTAAGAGCATAATGGAGGGAGCTATAGCACCTTGGGGAGATGGAAGACTCAAGGAAGATGCATGGACCTTCAGTATTTTAAAGGCACTGTCTAGCAAGATGGATTTTAGTCTAGATACTCCTATAAATCAACTTCCTCAGGAAGTTGTTGATGTACTTCTATATGGAATGAATGGAGAGCGTATAATAGTAGATCATGTTAAGGACTCTCAGGCAATGCAGTTCCAGCATAGATTCGAAGGTATAATTAATGAAATGAAAAGAAGATATATGGAGAGTGGTTCAGATTATATTAAGGCTGAAATAGAAAACTTTATGAGTGATAATCCATGTCCTAAATGTCATGGCGCCAGACTTAGCAAAGAAGCTCTTTCAATAACTATTGGAGATAAAAATATACATGAGTTCTGCAGTATGCCTATTAGAGATGAGCTTAGTTTTTTAGATAGATTGGAATTATCGGAAAAGAACAAAATAATAAGTAATCAGATATTAAAAGAAATTAAGAGTAGATTAAAATTCTTAATAGACGTTGGTTTAGATTATTTGAATCTTACAAGAGGAGCAAAGACCTTATCTGGTGGTGAGTCTCAAAGAATTAGGCTGGCGACACAAATTGGTTCAAGTCTTGTAGGAGTTTTATATATACTAGATGAGCCAAGTATAGGGCTTCATCAAAGAGATAATGATAAGCTGATAGCTACAATGAAGCATCTAAGAGATTTAGGAAATACTTTAATTGTAGTTGAGCATGATGAAGATACCATACAAGCTGCTGATTACCTTGTAGATATTGGACCTGGAGCCGGTGAAAATGGTGGTAAAATCGTAGCTGCAGGTACAGTGGAACAGGTTAAAAAATGTGAAGATTCTATAACCGCTCAATATTTAACAGGGGCTAAAAAGATTCTGGTACCTGAAAACAGACGAAAATCTAATGGCAAAGCTATTAAGGTTATTGGTGCCAAAGAAAATAACCTTAAAAATGTAAGTGTGGATTTCCCTTTAGGAGTGCTTACTTGTGTTACTGGAGTTTCAGGTTCAGGAAAAAGTACCTTGGTTAATGAGATATTGTTTAAAGGGTTAAATAAAATAATTAATCGTTCTAAGACAAATCCAGGTGCACATAAAGAGATTAATGGTTTTGAAAATATAGATAAGATTATAGACATAGATCAAAGCCCTATAGGAAGAACACCAAGATCCAATCCTGCTACCTATACAGGTGTATTTGATATAATTCGTGAATTATATTCAACTACTTCAGACGCAAAAATGAGAGGTTATAAGCCAGGAAGATTTAGTTTTAATGTTAAGGGCGGAAGATGTGAAGCGTGCAAGGGTGACGGTATAATAAAAATCGAAATGCAGTTCTTATCTGATGTATATGTACCTTGCGAAGTTTGTAAGGGAAAAAGATATAATAGAGAAACGCTTGAAATAAAGTACAAGGGCAAAAATATAGATGATGTATTAAATATGACTGTAGAAGAAGCAGTAAAGTTTTTTGAAAATATACCAAGAATCAAAAATAAATTAGATACACTTATGGATGTTGGTTTAGGTTATATAAGATTAGGGCAGCCATCTACTCAGCTTTCAGGAGGAGAGGCTCAGAGAATTAAGCTTGCTTATGAGCTTTCGAAGAGAAGCACAGGAAAAACCTTATATATTTTAGATGAGCCAACTACTGGGCTTCATGTGGATGATGTAAGCAGACTTATCGAAATACTTCAAAGATTAGTGGACGGAGGAAATACAGCAGTAGTTATAGAACATAATCTGGATGTAATTAAGTGCTCAGACTATGTAATTGATCTTGGACCTGAGGGTGGAGAGAAAGGCGGAACCATCCTATGTACAGGTGTTCCAGAAGAAATTGCAAAAAATGAAGTTTCATTTACAGGACAATACCTAAAAAAGATGTTATAATTATTGTAAACTAGACTAGCATTATTATAATGCTAGTCTTTTGACTTCATAGGATTGAATATATATAGATAAATCTTAAGTAAAGAAGGTGTTAGAAATGAATTTAGTAGGTCTTCTTTTTAATGATAATGTTTTGGCATTACAAACAGCCACTACAAGCAAATTAAGTCTTATTTTTAGAATTGTGATAATTGCTATTGTTTATATAATAATTTTTATTGCATTGAGGATTATGTACAAGGATATAAAAAATGGAGGAAGAAGAGTATCTAAAGCAACAACCAAAAAGAGCTTTGGACTTGAGGTTATTGAACCCGGTGCTAGTAATACTCTAAGGAGTGGCTCTATTATACCTGTTGTAAAAGAAATTACTATTGGAAGAAAAGAGGACAATAATTTAGTAATTCCTGATAGCTACGTATCAGGTCATCATGCTAGGATATATTTGAAGAATACTAGTTATGTGCTGGAAGACTTAAATAGTACAAACGGGACAATACTTAACTCAAAAAAGATAGCCAATAAGGTATATATAAAAAAAGGGGACGAAATAAAAATAGGTAATACTATTTTTAAAGTTATAGCATAGCATATAAAAAGCTAAGAAGAATGGTGATTTTATGGATAGTGTGAAAGATGAAAAAAGGCTATTAAGGTATGCATACCTTTTATGTTTAATTTGCTTTTTAAATTTATTTTTTATAAGTGATCCTTTTGATAAAGGGGCACTTATCGTAGGTGGAGTAATATGCCTGCTAATGGGGTATTCCCATTTTATAATTAGAAGGTTTTATCCTGATGGGGATAAATATATTTTAATTTTTGCATGTATGCTGTCTTCTATAGGTATGGTGATGATTTACAGACTTAATAGAGGAGAAGCAATAAGGCAGATAATATGGTTTATAATAGGAATTGCTTTTTTTATACTAATTGTGGTTATATTGCCTGAATTAAAAAAATACGAAAAATATAGATATGTATTTTTAGTAGGTACTCTTTTATTTATGTCTATGGCAACATTCTTTGGAACTGAAATTAATGGTTCGAAAAACTGGATTCGTATTGGTGGTCAGCTTTTTCAGCCATCGGAATTTGGAAAGATATTTTTTGTAGCCTATTTAGCTTCAGCCTTAAAAGATTATAAAAATTTTAAAAATTTAATTGAACCAGCTTTTATAGTAATGATTTCTTTAGGTTTTATGGTACTGCAAAAGGATTTAGGTTCAGCGCTGTTATTCTTTAGTGTATCCATAACAATACTGTACATAGCAACATCAAAATTAAAATACGTTATAGTTTGTTTTGTGTTATTTGTTATAGGAGGCTACATAAGCTATAAGCTTTTTGGTCATGTAAGGTTAAGATTTATGATTTGGGCTAATCCATGGCCATATCAAAATAATGAGAGTTTTCAAGTAGTTCAGGGAATGTATTCAATCGCCTCTGGAGGTCTTTTTGGATCAGGTCTTGGGCTAGGTCATCCTGAATTTGTTCCAGTTAGAACTACAGATTTTATATTTGCAGCTATTTGTGAAGAAATGGGAGCATTAATCGGCTTTGCAATTATGATTTTATACTTCCTGCTCTTTTATAGATGTATGAGAGCAGCAGTTTATGCTCAGGATAATTTTTCAAGACTTTTAGCAGTTGGGTATAGTGCTGTTATTGGATCTCAGGTTCTAGTTATAGTTGGAGGGGTTACTAATATGATACCGCTTACTGGTATAACACTGCCGCTTATCAGCTATGGAGGCAGCTCTATGCTCATTATGTTTATAGCGCTTGGAATTCTTCAGAAGATATCGGAAGGAGGAAGATAGCATGGATGATATATCAAATAATATAAAAAAGGTATTGTTTGTTTTTCTTCTTCTATTTATGATGGTAATCTCATATGTCACATATTTTGAGATAATAGTTGCACCTCAGATAGTAAATAACCCTGGAAACAGCAGGCTCTGGGCAAAACGAAATGAGGTTTTAAGAGGTACTATTTATGATAGAAATAATCAGCCGCTAACTAAAAGTGAAAGAGTAAATACCTTGACGCAGAAAAGAGAATACACTGGTGGAGCAGCATTTGCTCACGTTTTAGGTTATGTTAATCAGAAATATGGAATAACTGGATTAGAAAATAGATATGATCAATATCTAATGGGTTCAGAGGATAAATCCTTAACTCAAGTAATTCGTGAATTGATTGAAAGTAAAGGGAATATTCAACAGGAAGACAAGAGGGGTGATGATTTAATTACCACTCTAGATAGTGATGTGCAAAAGAAAGCCTTTGATGCTCTGGGTGATAATAGAGGAGCTGTAGTTGTATTAAACCCCAAAACAGGAGAAATTCTGGCTATGGTATCAAAACCTTCCTTTGATCCTAATGAAGATGCACTTAAAGCAGCTTGGTCAACGATAAATAAGGATAAAGAGAGACCATTATTAAACAGAGCAGTATCTGGTCTTTATCCACCAGGTTCTACCTTTAAAACTGTAACAGCAGTGAGTGCTTTAGAAAATATTGATGGTATAATGGCTCAAAGGTTTAATGATAATGGAGAATTAAGATTTAACGCTAAGGAAGCTCTTAAAAACTTTGGGGGAGAGGCATTAGGAAACTGCAGCTTTAGAGAAGGCTATGTTCACTCAAGTAATGTAGTGTTTGGTACTATAGGTCTGCAGCTGGGAAATGATAAATTGAAGCAAACAGCAGAGAAATTTTACTTCAATCAAAATATTCCTTGCGATGGTATAGTTATAGACAAGAGTAGATTTCCAGAACTTAAAACCTATGAAAAAGGAAGTATTGCTCAAAGTGCTATAGGTCAAAGTTCAGATTTGGCTACGCCTATGCAGATGGTATTGGTAGCAAGTACTATAGCTAACAATGGAATTATGATGAAGCCTCATTTGGTTAAGCAGGTTACCTCAAGCAGTGGAAGTGTCATTCAAGATATTAAACCAGAAAGTCTTGGAATAAAGGTAAGTGCTGCAAATGCAGCAACCATGAGGGACTTTATGAAAGGTGTTGTGGAAGAAGGTACAGGAACAAATGCCTCTATTGATGGGGTTACTGTATGCGGTAAGACAGGAACAGCTGACCATGTAGATGAGGGAAAGAATGCTCCTCCTCATTCTTGGTTTATTGGTTTTGCTCCTTATGAGAATCCTCAGGTAGCAGTAGCGGTTATTGTTGAAGATGGAGGTCAAGGTGGTATTGCAGCAGCAAGAATTGCTTCTCAAGTAATGCAGGTAGCTTTAAAAAAATAACAAGATACAGAACATAGGTTCTTATAAAATGAAAACTATGTTATAATAAAGCCAGGCAATATACAAATTGTAGATTGCTTGGCTTTAGTTTTAGTTGAATTTCGTGGCAGTAGTTGTAGTTTAGATTTTTTACAAAGGAGAACTTATGATAGGAAAAACACATGCAGGATTAGGAGCAGCTGCGGGACTAGCATTAAGCGATAAAATTCCTGGAGGTTTCAAGATTGTTGGTATGCTAGTAGTTATTATAGCTTCATTACTTCCAGACATTGATCATCCCAAAAGCATTGTTAATAAGTATATACTTCCCTTCAAAAGTAAGCTAGTTAAATTAATTATATACGTATTTCTAGGCCTGGGGGTTTTGGTTTTTAATTATTATCATGGTAACATTCCAGCCTTTATAGCCCTAGGCACTACATTGATAATGATTGGATTTTCCTCACATAGAAAAGGGTTAACTCATAGTTTGCTCGGCCTGGTGATTTTTTCGTTTATTATCTCATATATTTCAAATCGATATAATATGAGTTTTGCAGTATACTATTTTATAATAGGATATGGTCTTCATATATTATGTGATATGACTACTAGCAGAGGAGTACCGTTATTATATCCTCTTAGTAAGAAAAATTTTAAATTTCCTATAATCTATAGAGTAGGTTCTAAAAAAGGAAGTTTATTTGAAAAGATATTGCTTATAGCTTGTGTGTTATATTTTGTTTATAGAATTCCATTTGTTTTGCAGTAATAGAGCATAATGAGGTGAAAGAAATGTTTGATTTTGAATATCAGTTAAAAATACTCCCAGATAAGCCTGGAGTTTATTTGATGAAAAACTCATTGGGAGAAATTATATATGTAGGAAAAGCAAAGGTATTAAAGAATAGAGTTAGGCAGTACTTTCAAAACTCAAAAAACCATTCTGAGAAAGTAAAAGCAATGGTTAAAAATATTGCTGAGTTTGAATATATAGTCACAGATTCAGAGATGGAAGCTTTAATTTTAGAGTGTAATTTGATAAAAAAGTATAAGCCTAGATATAATATATTACTTAAGGATGACAAGCATTATCCTTTTATCAAAATAACCTTGAATGAAGATTTTCCTAGGATATTTGTAACTAGGATGCTCGCTAAGGATGGTGCAAAATACTTTGGACCCTATACAGATGTAGCAGCAGTGTATGAGACTATAGAATTAATTAAAAAGGTATTTCCATTAAGAACTTGCAAGATGAATATTAAAGAGGATTCTGAAAGGATAAGACCATGTCTTAATTATCATATAAATTTGTGTGGTGCTCCTTGTGCAGGGCTTATTAAAAAAGAAGAGTATGCACTTATAGTTAAGGATGCAATTGACCTGCTTTCAGGTAAGGACGTTAAGATTGTAAAAGAGTTAAAGAGTAAGATGGAGGAAGCAGCAGAAAATTTAGAATTTGAGAAGGCAGCCGCATTAAGAGATAAGGTAATGGCAGTAGAAAAGATTACAGAAAAACAAAAAGTGTTAATGGCCAATGCTCCAGATGAAGATTTTATTAATGTGTATAGTGATGAAAAGGACAGTTGCATACAGGTATTTTTCTTAAGAGAAGGTAAGATTGTAGGCAGAGAGCATTTTATGACAGAAAACACTGCTGGTGAGAGTAAGGCATCTATAATTTCTGAATTTGTTAAGGAGTTTTATGGTGGAACTGCTTTTATACCGAAGAATATCTATGTACCCGATTTAGAGGATGTTGATTTAATAGAACAATGGCTTACCATGAAAAGGGGAACTAAAGTATGGATAAAGATACCTCAAAAAGGTGAGAAAAAAGATTTAATCGATATGGTTGAAAATAATGCAAAGATTACCATTGAGCAATTTAAATTAAAAATTCTTCAAGACAAAGAATTGAATAAGACAGCGCTTAGTGAACTGGCAGAAATACTTCAGCTTGAGGAGCTGCCTAATAGAATCGAGGCTTATGATATATCAAATATTCAAGGTGTTGATTCCGTTGGTTCTATGATTGTTTTTGAAAAAGGAAAAGCAAAAAACAGTGATTATAGAAGATTTAAAATTAAAACTGTAAAAGGCGCCAATGATTATGACAGTATGAGAGAAATTCTAGAAAGAAGATTTCAACATGGTTTAGACGAAATTAAGGCAATATCTGAGAGAAATATTCCATTAAGCTCAGGTAAGTTCTGTATATTCCCGGATTTGATTCTTATGGACGGTGGTAAGGGACAAGTAAATATAGCCTTAGAAGTTTTAAAGAGCTATAATATAAATATACCAGTTTGTGGTATGGTAAAAGATGATAAGCACAACACAAGAGGAATTATATATAATAATAATGAGCTGTATATTAAACCTAGCTCACAGGTGATGAAATTGGTAACCAGAATTCAAGATGAAGTTCATAGGTTTGCCATAAGCTATCATAGGAGTTTAAGAGACAAAAGAGTACTTCATTCAATATTAGAAGATATACCTGGTATAGGAGAAAAACGAAGAAAAGAACTTCTTAAAAAATTTGGAAGCATAGAAAATATAAAAAAAGCTTCCTATGAACAACTTTTAGAAACTCCATCAGTGGACAGTAAGGCTGCAAAGAATATTGTGGATTACTTTGCTAAAAGTGTTCAGAAGTAATATTATTTTATAAGGAGGCGCTCTAATGGAATATGTAATTGATTTACATACTCATACAATAGTAAGTGGTCATGCATACACTACTCTTCTTGAAAATGCACAAGAGGCTTATAAAAATGGCATAAAGGTATTAGGGGTAACTGATCACGGACCTAATATGCCAGGCGGTCCTCATATGTTCTATTTTAGTAACATTACTGCTGTGCCAAGGGAGATATATGGCGTAACCATACTTAGAGGGTGCGAGGCAAATATTATTTCTATTGAGGGTAAACTAGATATACCGAAATCTATACAGCAGAAATTAGACATTATGATTGCCAGTCTTCATGATGTATGTCTGACTCCCGGAAGTAGAGATGAAAATACTCAGGCTTTAATTAATGTAATGGATAATCCATATGTAGATATTTTAGGTCACTTAGGCAACCCTGGCTTTCCGATACATATGGAAGAGGTTATAGCAAGAGCAAAGGAGAAAAATATACTAATAGAAATAAATAATTCATCACTTTTAGGTTCCAGAATAGGCAGTGAAACAAATTGCTTACAAATAGCAAAACTTTGCAAGCAATACGGTGTTAACATTACTGTCGGAAGTGATTCTCACATTTGCTATCAAATTGGAGGATTTGGAAAGGCAAAAAATATATTGGAAAGAGCTGAAGTACCGGATGAATTAATTATGAACACGGATGCTATGAAGATAATTGATTATTTGAAAAATAAGGGGAAATTGAAAGATTTGATAATGTAAGATGGAAGTGATTTGTGCAAAGTCACAATTTGCACTTGATAACAATAATATATTACATTATACTAATTTTGATACATTATTAAGTTTGAGGAGATGCGTTATGGAGCATTACTATAATTTTAAGACACAATTATTAGAAATCGTTGGCGAGAGTAACATACAGGTAGATGCCTCTATGAAGGATAATACTTCATTTAAAGTGGGAGGATCTGTTGATATATTAGTAACACCAGAAAGTTATGAGCAGGTTAGTACAATTATCAAATTATGTAATAGCCATAAGGTACCATACTTTATATTGGGAAATGGATCTAATTTATTGGTAAAAGACGGCGGCATAAGAGGTATAGTAATAAAGTTTGAAAAGCTAGATAAAATTGATGTTAGTGGAAGTAAAATAACAGCTCAAAGTGGTTCTATATTAAAGGATGTAAGCGAAACTGCCTGTAATGCCTCTCTAACTGGATTAGAATTTGCTTGTGGCATACCAGGTACAGTAGGTGGAGCGTTGGCTATGAATGCTGGTGCATATTTTGGAGAAATGTCTGACGTAGTTGAGTCTTCCATAGTGCTGGATAGTGAAGGCAATTTCAGAAATTTAAGCAAAGAAGAATTAGAACTAGGTTATAGAATGAGTGCGGTATTAAAGCATAATTATATTGTTTTAGAGGTTACATTTAATCTAAACCCAGGAGAGTATGACAAAATCAGAGATAGAATTGATGATTTGATGAGAAGAAGAATAGAAAAGCAGCCTTTAGAGTTCCCTTCAGCTGGAAGTACATTTAAGAGACCTGAGGGACACTTTGCGGCTAAACTTATTGAGGATGCAGGGCTAAAGGGAGCGAATGTTGGTGATGCAGAGGTGTCTGTAAAGCATTCTGGATTTATAATTAATAAAGGAAATGCTTCGGCACAGGATATATTAGATTTAATAACTGAGGTACAAAAAACAGTTAAGGATAAATTTGATGTAGAGCTGCATACAGAAGTTAGGATAATTGGTGAGGATACTAAATAGTTTTTGTTTAGTAAGCATATAGTCAAAATAATGCATAGGTTATGTAAAATGCATTTTGACTATATGCTTTTTTTAATTGTAAATTCCTAAGAATAGAGTTTTTATGTTATAATTAAATAGAATGTATTAGTAGATAGTAGTTATGGAGGTTTAAGGTATGAGATTTGTTATAGTTACAGGACTTTCTGGAGCTGGGAAAACACAGGCTTTAAGAAGCTTAGAAGATATGGGATATTTCTGTGTTGATAATTTACCTCCTACATTGATAACAAAATTTGCCGAAGCTTGTTTTCAAACGGGGGATAAAATAGATAGAATTGCATTAGTTATTGATATAAGAGGTGGTGAGTTCTTTAACGATTTATTCAAGAGCTTAAAGGAGTTAAAGGATGCTGGATATAACTACGAGATATTATTCTTAGATGCTTCAGATGAAGTGTTAATTAAGAGATATAAAGAATCCAGAAGAAAACATCCCCTTGCGCCTCAGGGTAGAATTTTAAAGGGAATTGAACTAGAGAGAATGAAACTAAAAGAGGTTAAGGATAGAGCAGATAATATCATTGATACTTCAAAGCTGGCTACCAGAGAGCTTAGAGAAACAGTAACCAAGATTTATGAGCAGGAAGGACAACTAGAAACTCAATTGATGGTAACTGTGTTATCCTTTGGTTTTAAATATGGAATCCCTGTTGATTCAGATCTAGTATTTGATGTTAGGTTTTTGCCTAATCCATTTTATATACCGGAGCTTAAACCATATTCAGGAAATGATTCTCCAGTAAGAGATTATGTTATGGGTTTTGAAGAAACGAGAGTATTTATAGATAAACTTCACGATATAATCGACTATCTTATTCCGCATTATGTGAAGGAAGGAAAGAGGCAGCTAATAATTTCTGTAGGTTGTACTGGCGGCAGACATCGTTCAGTTACTATAGCTAACGAACTATATGATAGATTAAGAAAGAAAAGTGATACTATAAATATAGAGCATAGGGATATAAATGAAGATGTAAACAAAGGTGGTAAAAAGCTATGAAGTTTATAGAATGGCTTAAGCCAGGAATAAAGGTAAAGCGCTGGATAATGCTTGGTGTCCTAGGTGTTCTTCTAATAACCTTTGGTATAATAGAATTTTTTAGAAATCACTGGTATAGTTCTTATTATGTAGCATTTTGGGTATTCCTTTTACTCGCGGGTTGTTTTGTTATGTATATGTCGGTTACTCAGGGAATGAAATCCATTATTACACTTATAAATAAAGGTTATTTGAATGTTTCGCTGGATTCAAAAAGACTGGGTAATTTGATTTATGAAAAAAGGTTGTTGGTTAAAGGACCTAAGATAGTAGCCATAGGCGGCGGGACTGGACTGTCCACTATGCTTAGAGGATTAAAATACTATACTTCAAATATTACAGCTATTGTAACCGTGGCTGATGATGGCGGAGGTTCGGGAGATTTAAGAGAAGACTTAGGTATCCTGCCTCCAGGAGATATAAGAAATTGTATTCTGGCTCTTTCTGATACAGAGCCTCTTATGGAGGAGCTGCTACAGTACAGATTCAGTGATGGAAGACTTAAAAATCAGAGCTTTGGTAATTTATTTTTAGCAGCTATGGATGGTATTTCTAGTACTTTTGAAGAAGCTGTTCAAAAAATGAGTTCTGTTCTTGCAGTAACAGGTAAGGTGATTCCTGTAACTCTAGATAACATGGTGTTAAAGGCAAAACTAAAAAATGGCATGATAGTAGAGGGAGAATCTAATATTCCTGAGGCGGCTGTAGAATATAAAAGTCCAATTGAAAAGGTATTTATTGAGCCTGAGAATGCAAAGGCTTTAAAGGAAGCAGTTCAGGCAATAAGAGAAGCTGATGCTATAATTCTAGGACCAGGAAGTCTTTATACCAGTGTAATCCCAAACCTTTTGGTTAAGGATATATCCACCGCACTGCAGAGATCAAGAGCGTTAAAGCTTTATATATGCAATATTATGACACAGCCTGGGGAAACAGATAATTTTACTGTTTCAGATCATATCAAGACTATTTTTAAACATGGCGGTCCGGGAATAATAGATTATGCTGTTGTTAATACACAGGAAATAGATGAGGAACTAATTAGTAAATATAGTGAGAGTACCTCTGAACCTGTAAAGGTAGATGATCAAAAAGTTAAAGAGATGGGCGTTGGTATAGTTACAGGCAGATTTGTAAAAATAAGAAGTGGGTATGTGAGACATAACTCCCCAAGGCTGGCTTCTATATTAGTAAAAACCATAATGAGTAAGAAATTATTCTACGATAGAAAGAAGATAATAGAATACTTCTATCTATCTGAAAGATTAAAGCAAAATAAATCAGAGAGACCAAAAGAAAAAAAGAAGGAGTAAGGGAAAGGTACTATGTCATTTTCATCAAAAGTAAAAAACGAAGTTTGTAGATATAGTGATTTTAGCAAAGAAGAGGCCATTGCAGAACTGTCAGCAATAATGAAAGCCAGTGGTACTTTATCGCTTGCAGGGAATAAGCAGTTTAGTTTTAGAGTAACTACTGAGAATCCTGCTATAGCAAGGCTTATATTTAAGTTATTAAAGGAGCACTTTGATATTCATACCAAGTTAATGGTTAAGAAGAGCAATTCTCTTAAGAAAAATAACATCTATATGGTTGTAATAACTGAAGAAATGGGTGTTAGATCATTACTTAAGGACGTAGGAGTGCTTAGTGAGGACAATGATATGCTGTCTTTAAATTACGGAATACCAAGTGAAATAGTTAAAGATGGTGAGTGTAAGAGATCTTATGTAAGAGGTGCCTTTCTTGGAGGTGGAAGCATAAGCAACCCTGAAAAGACATATCATTTAGAATTTGTAACCCATGACAATCAATATGCTGCAGAGCTAAGCCAATTAATTAATAGTTTTGGCCTTGGTTCTAAGGTAATACAAAGAAAGAGCAGTTTTGTTGTATACATAAAAGAAGGAGAGCAAATTGTTGATTTGCTGAACATCATCGGAGCACATTCAAGCCTGTTAGAACTTGAAAATGTTAGAATAATGAAAGAAATGAGAAATAACGTTAATAGGTTAGTAAATTGCGAAACTGCTAATTTAAGCAAAACTGTAAATGCATCCGTTAGACAGGTTGAAAGTATAAAACTTATACAGAAAGAAATAGGTCTTACAAGGCTTCCCAAGAATCTTAGAGAAATAGCTGAGATAAGACTTAGTTATCCAGATGAATCCTTAAAGGAATTAGGCCAAATGCTTAATCCTCCAGTTGGCAAATCTGGTGTAAATCATAGACTAAGAAGAATTGAAAAAATTGCAGAGGAACTAAGAAAAGGCGATAGTTAACGCTCTACACTGCTGGTAATTTTTAATTATCAGCAGTTTTTGTTTTCCATGGGTTTAAACATCGCAAATCATTGAAATCAGTGCTATAATTAATTAAATCTATAGAATAAGGTAGGTGATTAATATAGATGAGTGAAGCTTTTAAGGGAGATTTTGTTCATTTGCATGTGCATACAGAATACAGTCTTCTAGATGGTTCGGGAAAGGTAAGCAAATTAATTGCCAGAGCCAAGGAACTGGGCATGAAGAGCATAGCCATAACTGATCATGGAGCCATGTATGGATGTGTAGAATTCTATAAACAGGCTAAAGAGCAAGGGGTAAAGCCTATCATTGGCTGCGAAATATATGTGGCTGAAAAATCTATGCATATAAAACAGCCGGACAAGGAGAATGATACCTTTCATTTAGTTTTACTTGTTAAAAATGAAATAGGGTATGCTAATCTTATGAAAATAGTGTCAGCTGCCTCTATTGAAGGATTCTACTATAAGCCAAGGGTGGACCATGAATTTTTAAGACAGCATAGTGAAGGTTTAATAGCTTTAAGCGCATGTCTTGGTGGTGAAGTGCAATCAAACTTACTTAAAGGTCAAAATGAAAAGGCAAAAGCAGCAGCATTATTTTATAAAGAGATATTCAAGGATGGCTTTTATTTAGAGCTTCAATATCACGGTATTGATGAACAGCTTAGAGTTAATGAACAGCTGGCAGATATGTCAAAGGAACTTCAGATTCCTCTAGTAGCTACTAATGATGTGCACTATATATTAAGTGAGGATTATAAATCTCATGACATATTGCTTTGCATACAAACAGGAAAAACAGTGGATGAAGAAAATAGAATGAGATATGCTTCAGATCAATTCTATTTGAAGTCTGCTGAGGAAATGGCTGCTCAGTTTTCATACATACCGGAAGCATTAAATAATACAGTGAAGATAGCAGAACAATGTAATTTTGATTATGAGTTTCATGTATCAAAGCTGCCTAATTTTCCTCTTCCAGAGGGAACAGACCACTTTGAATATTTAAAGGAAGTATGTTTTAAAGGTCTTAAGGAAAGATATAGTGACATTACTGAGGAATTAGAAGATAGGCTTAACTACGAGCTTGGTGTTATAAAACAGATGGGCTATGTAGATTATTTCCTTATTGTATGGGATTTTATAAGGTTCTCAGTAGAAAGCGGAATCCCTACAGGCCCAGGAAGAGGTTCTGCTGCCGGTTCATTGGTAGCCTATACTCTAGGTATAACAAAAATAGACCCAATAAAATATAACTTACTCTTTGAGCGTGAAAAGATGCGCTCTTAAAATCGGGTAAATTGCTGGAAGGCTAAACTGAAAATTCAGCATGCTAATCAGCAGCCAAGTTCCCAAAAGGCATAAAGGTAGGGAAAAGGTTCAGAGACTAGGAAAATGAGCAGCCAAGTAATAAATTTTCCCACGAAGACCCGACTCAGTATCTTTTAGTTATTATGGAAGATAATATACTAAAAGAGGTGTTAAGAAATGTATAAATATATTTGTGAGAAGTGTAATAAAATTTTTCAAACCAGAAAGAGGGGACAGAGATTTTGTAGCAAAAGTTGCTCTAATAGTGTTAATACCTCCCAAAGAAAGATAGAGGATAAGAGTATCTATTCTAATGGATTAAATGCGGTTAACTCATATATTTTAGGGTTGATATATTCAGATGGATGTTTAAGTTTTGATAAACATACACATAGATATAGAATTACTGTGAGTATGAATGATTATGAATTAATAAAAAAACTGAAGGATATTATGACACCCTGTAAAAGTATATATAAATATAAACATCCCAAAGGTACAGAGTATACCTATTCTGTAGTAAGTACGAATCCATATGATATTGATTTTTTAAAAAGTTGTGGAATTATCGAGAGAAAATCTAAAACTATTTCTTTCCCTAATTTACCAGTAGGTTTTATATCACATTTCATTAGAGGATATTTTGATGGAGATGGGAGTGTATTTAAGAGTACAACTAACACTTATTATAAAAATAATATAAGACAGTATACTTACACCTTTGTAAGATTTACTACCGGAAGTATTAAGTTTGCTTATCAGCTAAGGTGTATTTTTAAGAAGTATGGTATCAAAGCAACTGTGGTAAAAGATTGCAGAAAAAATTATCATTGTTGGTATGTAAATATATATAAGAAAAAGGATGTTACTATTTTTTACAAAGAAATTTATAAAGATGCGGAATTGTTTTTAAATAGAAAACACTTCTTATTTACTGAGATGATATAGTCCAATCTGGATTGGAATTGACCAATCAATGAAAATGAGAGAAATCTCCAGAGCACAAGATAAAGAACTTGTGGATAATAATAAATGTTCTTAAATCCTGAAAGAGTATCTATGCCGGATTAGTGATTTATTGTTGTAAAACATACCGTTAAATTGAATGATATAACAATAAATTATAGTCGTGCACAGTAGAAATATTGTGCTTAAAGAGCCCTGAATTGCGGGAAAGTCCTGAAAGCCCTGTAGACTAAAACAGAAGATTGAGAAAATATCTAAATGTGAAGGTGGCTTGACCATAAAAATTACAGGGATTTGAACTTGGTCAGATTCTACTGGATAACCACGCAGCCAAGCCTTGAGGAGAGGAAGGTTCAAAGACTAGTGCAAAGGCACGTAGAGACAGTTAATGTTTCGAAGCGGGGCAGCCTAAACCGTAAAGGTCGGTAGGTGAAGATATAGTCTATACCCACTGCAAAGGGCAGTGTTAAAATATCTTGAAAAAGAGGGTAAAATAGATTGATTCTGACTTTTGTTATGAAAGACGACAAGAAGTAATTGACTATGTAGTTGGTAAGTATGGTAAAGACAGTGTATCGCAGATTGTTACCTTTGGAACAATGGCGGCTAGGGCTTGTATTAGGGATGTGGGAAGAGCTATGAACTATTCCTATGCTGAAGTAGATAGGGTAGCTAAGATGATTCCTACAATGTTAGGCATAACCATTGACAAAGCCTTGGATATAAGTCCTGAGTTAAAACAGGCCTATGATGAAGAGGAAAGAGTAAAAGAACTTATAGATGTATCTAGGAGTCTAGAAGGACTTCCAAGACATACATCTACCCATGCAGCTGGAGTTGTTATAGCGTCAGAACCTCTAGTAAATTATGTTCCACTATTAAGGAATGAAGAAAGTATAGTTACTCAATTTACTATGGGAACCCTTGAAGAGCTTGGATTACTAAAAATGGATTTCTTAGGTCTTAGAACTTTAACCGTAATAGATGATACGGTCAAGATGATTAAACAAAATAAAGGGATTCAAATTGATTTAGACAATATTGACTTCAATGATAAAAAAGTATACCAAATGTTTGGAGAGGGTAAAACCGTTGGGGTATTCCAGTTTGAATCGGCTGGAATGGCAAGTTTTATGAAGGAATTAAAGCCTGATAGTCTTGAAGATCTTATAGCTGGTAACAGCTTATATCGTCCAGGTCCAATGGCGGCAATTCCAAGGTATATAGAAAATAAAAAGAACCCAGAGAATATAAAATATTTAACTAAGGAGCTGAAACCTATATTAAGTGTTACTTATGGCTGCATAGTTTACCAAGAACAGGTTATGAGAATAGTTAGAGATTTAGCAGGTTATTCTTTGGGGAGAAGTGACTTAGTGAGACGTGCTATGTCAAAAAAGAAGCATCACGTCATGGAAGAAGAAAGACATAATTTTATACATGGTATAGTAGATGAAGCTGGAAAGGTTATAGTGCCAGGCTGTGTAAGGAATGGGATAAGCGAAGAAGCGGCTAATCAGATATTTGACCAGATGATGGACTTCGCTAGTTATGCATTTGTATTTTAACCATTATTTCTTATACCTCAACTCAAATATATACTTGGAAAGAAAGTTTAATAAATGGTTAGAAGTTAAGAGTGCCTTTATGATGTAAGTTATAAAGAAAACAGGGTGAATTGCGGAAAATACCTTAGAGCCTTAAATACTAACTTATTTTAGAAATAAAATAAGGGCAATGAGTAATGTCAAAGGTATAGTAAAAAGTTTAAGGATTGGTTAATCCGCAGCCAAGTGTCCAGAATGGCATAAAAGTATGGATGAAGGTTCAGAGACTAGAGAAATGAATAGCCTAAATAATAATTTTCTCCACGAGTGCCCTGTACCCTCAATAATTATAGGGTAATGATATAGTCCGATCCCCATCAGAGATGTTGGGCATAAGATTAAAACTTATGAAAATATTTGTCAATAAGTCCCATGCAGCAGCCTATGCAGTAGTAGGTTTCCAGACAGCATATTTAATGCACTACTATCCAACAGAATTTATAGCAGCAATGCTTAACAGTGTTATGGGCAGCAGTGAAAAAGTTGCCTTCTATATAAGATTTGCCAAGGAACTAGGAATAGAATTATTATTGCCCGATATAAACGAAAGTTATGCAAAATTTACTGTACAAGGTGATAAGATTCGTTTTGGTCTTGCAGCAGTTAAGAATGTTGGCTTTAACGTTATAGAGAGCATAGTAAAATCAAGAGAAGAAAAAGGAAAGTTTACTGGTCTTACTGATTTTTGCAACAAGATAGACATATCCTGTGTAAACAAAAGAGCAGTGGAAAGTCTTATTAAGGCAGGAGCCTTTGACACCTTTAAAGTATTTAGATCCAGAATACTTGCAGTTTATGAAAAGGTATTAGATGGAGTAGGCAGCCAAAGAAAAAAGAACATTGATGGTCAGATAAGTTTATTTGAGAGTGCAGCCATTAAAGAGGATAACAACGTAGATGTAGAATATCCTCAAATAAAAGAGTTCAATAAGAAATATATACTTGCTATGGAAAAGGAAATGACAGGTTTATATCTTTCAGGTCATCCTCTTGATGATTATGAGGAAACTCTAAAGCTTGCTACAAACACAAAAATTTCGGATATTATCGTTGAAGAATCCTTAGAAGATAATATTTCTGAAGTGAATTCAGCAATAGATACTGCTGTGGCTAACAGCTTAAAAGTAAGTGATGGTGACAGAGTGGTGATTGGTGGTATTATATCCGAAGTAAGTAAAAAGGTAACAAAAAGTAATACCATGATGGCTTTTATGAGAGTAGAGGATCTATATGGTACTATAGAAGCCATTGTATTCCCAAAAACTCTTGAAAAGTATTCTAATTTGATTAATGTGGATGAAATTATTACCATAAAGGGAAGAGTAAGCATTAGAGAAGATGAGCAGCCTAAAATATTATGTGAAGATATACAACCATTAGCGAAGGCAAGTTCATCGGTTGTATATGTGCTTATAGACAGCGAGAAAAATATTAATCAGGTAAAAGCAGATATAAAACCAATGTTGTTACAGTATCAGGGAAATACGCCAGTATGTATATGTACTAGTAAAGAAAGAAAAAAGTTTATGTTAGACAAGGAATTATGGATAGATGAAAGTGTCGACATATTAGAATACCTTAGAAAGAAATTTGGCGAAAAAAGTGTTAAAGTGTTGTAATAGACATAATATGAGTATATTTTTTGTGAAATTAAACAAAATATTAGAGAGGATTTTCAAATCCTCTCTAATATTCTTCAATTTTAGATGAATATATTTTCATAAGGCATTGAATATTTTATCAATTTCTATTAAAATTAGATATGTGTGATAAAGAATTGATAATTATCAAATTGAAAGTAAATAAACTTTATAGGTTTAACTAATTCATAAAGCTTGTGGGACATAACAAGTCCCTGTGGTCATAGGAGGTAAAAATAATGAGAACAATAGCTGTGTTGACAAGTGGTGGAGATGCACCAGGCATGAATGCTGCTATAAGAGCAGTTGTAAGAACAGCACTTGATAAAGGCGTAAGAGTAATGGGTGTACAAAGAGGGTACAGCGGATTAATAAATGGTGAAATTTTTGAAATGAACAGAACAAGCGTTTCTGACATCATTCAAAGAGGTGGTACAATCCTTAGAACAGCTCGTTGTGCTGAATTCTTAACAGAAGAAGGAAGAAAAAAAGCAGCAAATGTTTTAAAGGTATTTGGTGTTGACGGATTAGTAGTTATAGGCGGAAATGGTTCATTTATGGGGGCACAAAAATTATCAAAACTAGGAGTATCAACAGTTGGTTTACCGGGAACAATAGATAACGACTTAACTTACACTGACTACACTATAGGATTTGATACTACTTTAAATACAGTTTTAGATGCTATAAATAAATTAAGAGATACTTCAAGCTCCCACGAAAGAGTAAGTATTGTTGAAGTAATGGGAAGAGACTGTGGAGATATAGCTCTTTATACAGGTATAGCTGGAGGAGCTGAAGGAGTTATAATTCCTGAAAAAGGATATGACTTTGATGAACTTTGCAGAACAATACTTGAAGGAAAATTAAAAGGAAAAATCCATAACCTAATACTTCTTGCAGAAGGTGTTGGCGGTGCTAATGAATTAGCTAAAAAGGTTGAAGAAGTTACAGGTATCGAAACAAGAGCAACAATACTTGGACACATTCAAAGAGGCGGAAGTCCTTCAGCTTTCGATAGAATGCTTGCATCAAGAATGGGTGTTAAAGCAGTTGAATTGTTAATTGAAGGAAAGACTTCAAGAGTTGTTGGAATGAGAGATGGACAAATTGTTGATGACGATATAGATGAAGCATTAGCAATGCCAAGAAAGTTCGACGAAAAATTATTCGAAATAGCTAATATGTTATCCAAATAATTAAAATAGATAAATAAAAATAAGAATTTGAATGATGAGGAGAGTATTATAATGCAGAAGACTAAAATGTTATTTACTATCGGACCAGCAAGTGATACTGAAGAAGTATTATCAAAACTTATCGAAGCTGGAATGAGTGCTTCAAGACACAACTTTTCACATGGTGACCATGCAGAACATAAAACAAGAATTGACTTAGTTAAAAAATTAAGAGAAAAATATAATAAACCAATAGCAGTAGTGCTTGACACAAAGGGACCAGAAATAAGAACTCATAAATTCGAGCCATCTAAGGTTGAGCTTCAAAAAGGTGAAAAGTTCACTATCTATTGTGGAGAAGAAGTAGTTGGTGATACAACAAAATGTTCAATCACTTACACTAATCTTTATAAAGATGTTAAGCCAGGAAACACTGTATTAATCGATGACGGTCTTGTAGGATTAACTGTAGAAGCTATCGAAGGAACTAATGTTATCTGTACAGTAGCTAATACAGGTTTAGTTGGAACTCATAAAGGAGTTAACGTACCAAACGTTTCAATAAAGCTTCCTGCAATGACAGATAAGGATAAAGCAGATTTAGTGTTTGGTTGTGAAGTTGGAGTAGACGTTGTAGCTGCATCTTTCATAAGAAAAGCTGCTGACGTTTTAGCAATCAGAAAAGTATTAGAAGAAAATGGTGGAAGCCATATTCAAATATTCTCTAAAATCGAAAACCAAGAAGGTGTTGACAACATCGATGAAATCATAAAATTCTCTGATGGTATAATGGTTGCTAGAGGAGACATGGGTGTTGAAATTCCAATAGAAAATGTTCCATTAACTCAAAAAATGATAATCGAAAAATGTAACAAAGCAGGAAAGGCTGTTATAACAGCTACTCAAATGCTTGATTCTATGATAAGAAACCCAAGACCAACTAGAGCAGAAGCTTCAGATATAGCTAACGCTATATTCGATGGTACTGATGCTATAATGCTTAGTGGAGAATCAGCAAATGGTTCATACCCAGTTGAAGCTGCTCAAACTATGGCTAAAATAGCTCAAGCTGCTGAAGCAAAAATAGACTATGAACTAGCATTAAACAAGAGAAAAGAAGCTACTATACCTAACGTAGCAAACGCTATAAGCTTAGCTACTTGCACAACTGCTGCTGAACTTAAGGCTTCAGCTTTAGTAACAGCTACTCAAAGTGGAAACACAGCAAGAATGGTTTCAAAATACAGACCAGAATGCCCAGTAATCGCTGTTACTCCAAATGATAAAGTTGCTAGAGGCCTGGCATTAAACTGGGGAGTATTCCCAATCCATGCTGATAAAGTTGAATCAACAGATGAATTAATCAATGAATCTGTAAACAAAGCTAAAGAAGCTGGATATGTTAAGAATGGAGATCTAGTTGTTGTTGCAGCTGGTATACCTGTTCATTTCTCAGGAACTACAAACATGATGAAGGTTCACATTGTAGGTGACGTTTTAGTTCAAGGAAAAGGCGCAGCTAGAAACCATGGCTTTGGAAATGCTAAAGTAGTTAACAATGCAGCAGAAGCTGTAGAAAAAGTTGAAAAAGATGATATATTAGTTGTTAAAAACTTAGATAAAAACTATATCGAAGTTTTAGACAGAGTTGCAGGTGTAATTGCTGAAGAAGGTGGATTAACTTCTCACTTAGCTATAGAATGTATATCAAGAGATATACCATTAATCTGCAATGCTGGTGGAGCAACTGAAACAATAAAATCAGGTTCATTCGTAACTGTAGATGCTGGAAGAGGCGTTGTATACAGCGGAAGAGCTAACATAATCTAATATTAGTTAATAAAAAATTATATATAAAAAGGGATTGTTTGACGTAGGGGCTTGCAGTCTCTTTTTTTCATAAAAAATGTATAATGTTTTATATTGTGGTCAAAATAATAAAATGATAAAATAAAAAGGATGTTTGTATAAAATGGCAACTGATTCACCTTGAGCACCCTTGGGTGCTTATTTTTTTGCCCATAAACTCCTTTTTATATAATCGCCAATAGAAGTTTTATTCATAGTATAAAATGAGAAAAATTTTAAGGGTAAGAAATATGCTTAAGGTACAAGTTTCATTGATGAAAAGAAAGCTATACGTTTATAAGGAAAACAAACTGTTGAGGTCTTACAGTATTGCTATTGGTAAGGAAATTTCGCCTACTCCTGTAGGTAACTATAAAGTTTTAAAGAAGTATAGGTTAGATAAATTGGATCACAGCAAGAGATGCATTGAGTTCTTCAAGGACTATGGAATAGCTGGTACTTTGGATGAGGAGAATCTGGGAAAGGCTGTATCTGCTGGAGACATAGTAATGAACTCCAAGGACATAGTAGAATTTCATAATCTCATTAGGGTTGGAACCCAATTAGAGATAGAGTATTAAATAAATATGCTTGAATAAAATTCCTCTAAAAATAGGAAACTAATTATATTAATCCTGTTTAGTATGTGTTCTTAAGGAGGAATTATTATGGCTGATTTAATGTGCAGCGCTTTAAGTTGTGTTAATAATTTGAATGGATTTTGTTCAGCTACTGTAATACATGTTTATGGTGAATCAGCTGGGTATTCAGATGAAACAAAATGCAATACCTTTGCAGAAAAAGGAATAATAAATGCTTTTTCAAATCTAGCTAATATGAATATACCAGGTGAAATAAGGCAGCTATTTAGCGGAAATACTATAGAGATGAGTCCAATTATAAAATGTGATGCAGTAAAATGCGTATATAATAAGCATGAAAAGTGCTCAGCAAAAAATGTAGAGATTATTGGAGACAAATTAGAGAAAAGCAAGATAACTAAATGCGATACTTTTATTAATAAGCGATAATATATTTTAAATGGAGCAGCTAGACTGCTCTATTTATTTGCTCTAATAAAACTGTTACTCTTGTGAGGAGAGTAAGTTCAAGGTATAATATCAAGGTACAGAGCAGATGAAAAGGATGGATATATATGAAGGAAAATATACCTGTGGAAAAAAATAAAGATTATATAATAGATATTACAAGTATGGGCTTTGAAGGAGAAGGTGTAGGAAAGATTAATGACTTCACTGTATTTGTAAAGGGTGCTTTGGTTGGTGAAAGAGTAGAAATAAAGATTATAAAGATAACAAAAAACTATGCAGTGGGAAAACTGATAAATATATTAAATATATCAGAGAATAGAACGGAACCGGTTTGCGGTATTTATAAAAGATGCGGAGGCTGTCAGCTTCAGCATTTATCCTATGAAGGACAACTGAACTTTAAGAAACAAAGAGTTAAAGATTGCCTAACTAGAATTGGTAAGCTAGAAGTAGCGGATGAGGCTGAAAATAATTCTCAGGCTATAGTTCTTCACGATACTATAGGAATGAAAAATCCATTTAAATATAGAAATAAAGTGCAGCTCCCAGTTGGAGAGGAAAATGGAGAGGTGAGAATAGGTTTTTATGCTCCTAAAAGCCATGATATTATCGATATGCAGCAGTGTCATATACAACCCGAAGTAGGAGATAAAATAATAGCTATCTTCAGAAACTGGATGCAGCAATATAAGATAAGGCCTTATGATGAACAAAAGGGTACAGGAAACATTAGACACATAATGGTTCGTAAGGGTTTTAAAACTGGAGAAGTTATGGTTGTAATAGTAACCAATGAGCCAATGGTGAAACATGTAGAAAAACTAATAGAAGTGCTAACAAAAGAAATAGAAGGACTAAAGAGTATTGTGCAAAATATAAACTCTAAAAAGACCAATGTAATACTTGGCCAGCAGTGCAAAACCCTTTGGGGCAGCGATGTAATAAGTGATTACATAGGGGATTTTAAATTCAATATATCGCCGCTGTCATTCTTTCAGGTTAACCCAGAACAAACAGAAGTGCTTTACATCAAGGCATTAGAATATGCTGGTCTTACAGGAGACGAAATAGTATTTGATGCTTACTGTGGAACAGGAACTATATCATTATTTTTATCTCAAAAAGCTAAAAAGGTATATGGAGTAGAAATAATACCTCAAGCTATAGAAAATGCAAAAATAAATGCTCAGGTTAATAATGTAACAAATGCTGAATTTATTGTTGGTGAATCCGAAAAAGTAATTCCTGATTTAATTAATAAAGGTATAAAGGCTGATGTAGTTGTAGTAGATCCCCCAAGAAAAGGCTGCGAGAAATCACTTTTAGAGTCGCTAGCTAAAATGAAGCCTAGAAGAATAGTATATGTGTCCTGTGATCCGTCAACCCTAGCAAGAGACTTAGGAATTTTGGAGGAATTAGGTTATAGGACATTAGAGGTTCAGCCTGTGGATATGTTCCCGCATACGGCTCACGTTGAGACCGTTGTTCAGCTTACAAGGAGTTAACGACGAAGTAAGCTGTTTACAACGGTCCATGCAAGGGTTTCCAAAGAAGATGAGAGAAGCGAAATCTGATTTGATGAAACCTACTGCTGAGACCGTTGTTAGGATAGAGAAGAAATAGGATGGTATCAAAGGGTTAGAGAGATTTAGCCCTTTTTTCATATGTGTTTATGTTCTCATGGACTAAGTTTTAGGAATTTGCGACCCCAGGATACATAAATACGCAATAATAGCGTGTATCAAGTGGTGGTGTTGGGCATTTTGGGTATTTGTTTAGCATTTGTGTATGTAAAACATTTAAAAAAAATAATATTTATACCATTTAGAAACTTGCTTATATGGAATACAGTTTAAGTATGTTTGTAATATATGAAGAATTAAAGAGATATGTGAAGTTTATGGTATTGAAAAAAGAATAACAGTTAGTTTACTGAACAACAGATATGAATCTTCAGACCAAGCACATATGATTAATAATTTAAAAAGTATCATAGAAGTACGCCACAGCAGGCACTAGTTCTTTTGAAGAACAGAAATAAAAGCATGTCGCATTTTTACAATACAAAAACTGCTTAATATATTAAAATCGTAATATAAAAAGGGGGGATACCATGGGAATATTAACACAAAATCAATTGAAAAGTATAGAAAAGCACATAATGAAAAATGGAAGAGAAATAGAAAAAGAAAAGTGGAATTATATATTTAATAATGGTAACAAGGAAGCCATTTTATATGAATTACTTTA
Organism: Bacillota bacterium; assembly: GCA_030706015.1. Classification (GTDB taxonomy): domain Bacteria; phylum Bacillota; class Clostridia; order Clostridiales; family Clostridiaceae; genus JAUZPI01. The sequence continues at coordinate 131 of JAUZPI010000031.1, read as the reverse complement.
GATAGGCAATTTTTAATTTTAAATTACCTATTGTTGATATAATATCCCCATGAGGATACAGTATCCAATTAAGATAAAAACACGTATCCAATTTTACACAATATATTTTTAAAATATTTAGGCAATCTTTA